>URAC01000012.1 GCA_900545735.1 uncultured Bacillota bacterium
CTACACGAGCCTTATCGTCGGCAGCGTCAGATGTGTATAAGAGACAGATATATGTTATATATATTTATATATACTTATAGTATATGTAATTATGCGAAAAATTTAAAAGGAAAGAGAAATGAGTGAAGAATTAGACTTAAAAAAATCAGTTAAGTACGATGAAGGCGACATTCAAGTCCTTGAAGGTCTTGACCCTGTTAGAAAACGCCCTGGAATGTACATCGGCTCAACAGATGAAAGAGGCTTGCAACATTTAATTATTGAAGTCGTAGACAACAGTATTGACGAAGCGCTCGCTGGATACTGCACAAAAATTGAAGTTACATTAAACGAAGATGGTTCTTGCACTGTTTTAGACAATGGTCGTGGCATTCCAACAGGCATTCATAAAACAGAGCATAAAAGTGCTGTTGAAGTTGTTTTAACAAAACTTCACGCAGGCGGCAAATTTGGCGGCGAAGGCTATAAGATATCTGGCGGTCTACACGGCGTTGGTTTATCCTGCGTTAATGCCCTTTCAGAATGGTTAAAGGTTGATGTTTATCAAAACGGCATACACCATTTTATGGAATTTAAGCGCGGAATCCCTCAATGCGAACTTAAACAACTTGAAAAAACAGATTATCGTGGCACAAAGGTTACTTTCTTGCCAGATAAGGAAATCTTTGAAACAACAGATTTCAATTATGAAAATTTAAAAGCAAGGTTTAGAGAAATCGCCTTTTTGAATAAAGGTTTAATCATTTGCCTTGAAGATAAGCGCGAAGGCCGTGAAAGGCGCGATGAATTTGAATTTAAGGGCGGCATTGTAGAATTTGTTGATTATTTGAACAAAAACAAGGAAGTTCTTTTCCCTAACCCAATTTATTTCAATAAAATCAACCCAACAAACGAAATTGAAGTTTGCTTTCAATATAATGATGGCTACAATGAAATAATCCACGCTTATGCAAATAATATCAACACAGAAGAAGGCGGAACTCACCTTGTAGGCTTTAAAAACGCTTTGACTAAAGTTGTAAACGAATATGGCGTTAAAAACAAGATTTTGAAAGAAAGTGAAAAACTTTCTGGCGATGATGTCAGAGAAGGCATAACAGCAATCATCAGCGTAAAACTTATGAACCCTCAATTTGAAGGTCAAACAAAAACAAAACTTGGCAACAGCGAAATTAGAACAGCAGTTGAAAAGGCAATGCAAGATTGTTTTGGGGATTATTTGGAAGAAAATCCAAAGGAAGCAAAAGAACTTGTTTTAAAATGCATCACTGCACAAAGAGCTAGAGATGCTGCTAGAAACGCTCGTGATTTAACAAGGCGTAAAGGCGTATTGGAAAGTACCACCCTTCCTGGAAAACTTGCTGACTGCACGGAAAAAGACCCAACATACTGCGAAATCTATTTGGTTGAGGGAGATTCTGCTGGCGGCACTGCAAAACAAGGCAGAGATAGGCGTTTCCAAGCGATTTTGCCACTTAGAGGTAAAATTTTGAACGTTGAAAAAGCAAGGCTTAACAGAATTTTGGAAAGCCAAGAAATCAAAGCAATGATAACAGCATTTGGCGCTGGAATTGGAACAGAATTTAACGAAGAAAAATTGAGATATAACAAAATCATTTGTATGACCGATGCCGATGTCGACGGTGCTCACATTCGTATCTTAATGCTCACATTCTTCTTCCGCTTTATGAAACCTCTTATTGAAAATGGCCACGTATATATCGCTCAACCTCCTCTATATAAGGTTGCACGCGGCGGAAAAGATTTGTATTTCTATTCAGATAAAGAGTTAAACGACCATCTTGAAGAATATGGTAGGAAAAATATCACAATTCAAAGATATAAAGGTCTTGGTGAAATGACTGCAAATCAACTTTGGGAAACAACAATGAATCCAGAACAAAGAATTCTCTTGCAAGTTACTATGGAAGATGCAGTTGAAGCAGATAGATTGTTCTCAATGCTTATGGGCGAAGAGCCAGAACTTAGAAGACAATTTATTGAAGAAAATGCAAAACTCGTTACAGATTTGGACATTTAGGGGTTTGTATGAGAGATGATTTTAGAGAAGGCTATAAAAAATTCCTAGATGCTTGGGGACAAGAATCTCAAGAAAGAATGGCGATTGAAGAAATGAGCGAACTGACAAAAGAACTTTGCAAGAAAATCAGATTGATGAGAGATGATTTTGCAGAGATGGACGATGAAAGGCTCAAAGAAACAATCAACCACTGTAAAGAAGAAATTGCAGATGTATTAAATATGACAGAGCAACTTGAAATTTATTTCGGTGAAGAAGAAATAGAAAAAATTAGAGAAGAAAAGATGCAAAGAACATTGAATCTTCTCAATGAGGTGAAATAATGAAAAATGATAATAACAAAAAAGAAGTATCTCAACTTTTTGAAAACACAAAAGTTATAAAAGTTGATGCAAACGAAGAACTTAAAAAGTCATTTATCGCTTATGCTATGGCTGTTAACGTTTCTCGTGCTATTCCCGATGTTCGTGATGGCTTGAAACCTGTTCATAGAAGAATTTTGTATTCAATGGGCGAAATGAACTTGTTCTCAGATAAACCTTATAGAAAATGCGCTCGTATCGTTGGTGATTGTATGGGTAAATATCACCCTCACGGCGATAGTTCAGTTTATGACGCTCTTGTTCGTTTAGCACAAGATTTCTCCATAGGCTGCCCTCTTGTTGATGGACACGGAAACTTTGGTTCAGTTGACGGTGATAGCCCTGCTGCTATGCGTTACACCGAAGCAAGGTTATCCAAAATTGCTTCTGAGATGTTAAAAGACATTGATAAAAACACAGTTGATTTTTATCCAAACTTTGATGACACTTTGATGCAACCTGTTGTTTTGCCAGCTAAATTCCCTAACCTTCTTGTTAATGGTTCTGATGGTATCGCGGTTGGTATGGCAACAAACATTCCACCACACAACCTAATAGAAGTTATCAATGGCGTTCAAGCGTTAATTAAAAATCCAGACATTGACATTGATGATTTAATCAAAATTATTCCAGCCCCTGATTATCCAACTGGCGGCATAATTATGGGCAGAACAGCATTAAAACACGCATATAAAACAGGTCGCGGCGGCGTTGTTGTTCGTGGTAAAGCAGAAATCGAAACTTTGGAAAACGGAAGAGAAAGAATTGTTATTACAGAACTTCCATATCAAGTAAATAAAGCAAGATTCATCATACAAATGGCAGATATGGTCAAATCTAAGAAATTGGAAGGAATTGCAGATATTAAAGAAGAATCTGACCGTGATGGTATGCGTGTTGTAGTTGACGTTAAAAGAGATGCTAACGCACAAGTTGTTTTAAATATGCTTTATAAACACACTCAATTACAAACTGGAAACGGCATAATCTTCCTTGCCCTTGTTGATAACGAACCTAAAATTTTAAACTTAAAAGAGATGTTATATTATTATCTTGAACATCAAAAAGAAGTTTTAACAAGGAAAACTCAATTTGATTTGTCAAAAGCTTTAGAGCGTGAACATATCGTTAAAGGTCTTGTTATTGCCCTTGCAAACATTGATGAAGTTATCAAAATAATCAAAACTTCAGCTGATAAGCAAGAAGCAATGCAAAGATTGACAGAAAACTTTGAATTATCAGAAAAACAAGCAAATGCAATTCTTGAAATGAAATTGTCAAGACTTACAAGTTTGGAAGTTCAAAAATTGAACGAAGAGCTTGAACAACTTGAAATTTTGATTGCAGACCTTAACGATATTTTGTCAAATCCACAACGCGTATTGCAAATAATCCACGATGAACTTGAAGAAGTTAAAGTAAATTATGGAACGCCAAGAAAGACAGAAATTTCAGTTGATATGGGCGATATTAACATTGCAGACCTTATTGAAAAGGAAGAAGTTGTTGTTTCAATGACTCACGAAGGCTACATCAAACGCCAAGCCGCATCAGAATATAAGGCTCAAAAACGCGGCGGAATGGGCGTTTCTGCTCAAAAATTGAAAGAAGAAGACTTTGTTGAAAAGATGTTTGTAACAAATTCTCACAACAACTTGTTATTCTTCACGAATTTAGGCAAAGTTTATAGAATTAAAGTCTATGAAGTTCCAGAAGCCCAAAGACAAGCAAAAGGCAGAGCAATAATCAACTTGTTAAATCTTGCTCCAGAAGAAAAAGTTTCAGCGCTTATTCCTCTTGAAGACAATCAAGAAGGCAATTTGATTATGGCAACTAAAAATGGAATAATCAAAAAGACTAGCCTTTCAGAATTTACAAGAATTCAAAACAACGGTAAAATAGCAATAAGATTAAACGAAGGCGATGAACTTATTGGCGTAGAACTTACAAGCGGCGAAGATGAAGTTTTACTTGCTGCAAGCAACGGAAAATGCATAAGATTTAGCGAAAAATCAGTCCGTCCTATGGGCAGAGTAACAACTGGCGTTAAGAGTATGAAACTTGACAAAGACGCTTATGTTGTAGATATGGCAATAGTTAAAGACGATGTTCAATTCATAACGATTACTGAAAAGGGATACGGAAAACGCACAAGTCCTGAAAATTACAGGCTTCAATCAAGAGGCGGAAAAGGTATTTCATCTGGAAGATTTAACGAAAAAACTGGCAAGTTAGTTGCCTTAAAAGTAATTAAAGAAGATGAAGACTTAATGTTAATTGCAGATAATGGAATTATCATTAGAATGCTTGCAAGTGATATAAGCCTTGTTGGAAGAAATACTTTTGGCGTTAAAGTTATGAGGCTTAAAGATGATGCAAAGATTGTTAGCGTTGCAACAACAGAACATATAGAAGAAGACAAAGAAAGCGCACTTGGAGCAACTCAGCTCAGCGAAAATCAATCTGTTTTAACAGAAGAAGAAATTAAATTCGCCCAAGATGAACAACCTATTAACGAATAAATATATAAATAAAAAAAGAGCGGTTTCGCTCTTTTTTTATTTGTTTATAAGTTTTTGGACGGCTTCCAATAACTCTTGCTTTTCATTTTTTATTAAACCATCAAAAACTGCATCTAATAATTTCGTTAAATATTCTTTGTATGACTTTTCTTTGAGTTTAGGGAAGTTTGCTTTCAAATCTGCCCCGCTAATTTTTAAATCTTTAATTCTTATTGCAATTTTATTATTTTTTAAATAATTGTAATAAAAATTGTATTTTTTATATAATTTTTTAGATTTTTTCTCAAGTAAAGCGGCAATTATTTTGAAATCATCAAAATATTCCATAAAGAAAGTTTTGTTGTCCATTTTGTTTAAAGCATCAAAATATCCACAAATTATATGTTTATAATTTTCAATTTTGCTTTCAGGATATGCTAAGCCTTTTGGTCCAAGCAAATCTTTAACCGACTCACCTATATTAAATTTATATTTTGAAGTTGAAATTATATCAATAAGCAGTGCGTAGATTCTATATTGCTCTTCAACTTTTGGCGTTAAAACATATCTTACTTTCAAAACTGGAGCGTTGAAGTATGGCCATAAACGCAACAAATTGAAAATTTGAAGTCCAAACATAAAGGCGTTTGGCTTTGAAATTTTATATCTCTTTGGCGAATTCAAAATCGCCATCAATTCTTCATTTCTTCTGTTTCCTGTGATGTCAGCCAAATTTTCCCTATTGTCGTAAGCATTTAAAATTGTTTCTCCTGAGATTCTGAATCCAAGTTCTGAAGAAAGCCTTATCATTCTTAAAATTCTAACTCCATCGCTTTCTAAAACGCATTCTGGAGCAGAAATAGCCTTTAAAAGATGTTTATTAATATCTTGAATTCCGTTGAATGGGTCAACGTATTCATCTTTTAAAATATTGTAATAAACGCAATTTGCTGTGAAATCACGCCTTTTTGCGTCTTCTTCAACAGTATTGACAAATTGAACAGCAACAGGAGCGTGTGCACCGCCTTCGGCATAGGTTTCTGTTCTAAAAGTTGAGTGTTGCCACTTTTCCTCGCCCAAAGATATAGTTAGCGTTCCCAATTTTTTTGAATTTTCTTTGACTTCATATTTGGTGCCAAAAAGTATTTCTTTTATCTCTTCATTTGTAAGTTTAGAAGCCAAATCAATATCTGTTTCATAAATTCCAAGAAGGGCGTTTCTTACATAACCTCCAACAATATAAAGCTCACCTTTCTTTTTAAAAAGGCGTGCTAATTTTAATAAGTTTGGAGTTATATGGTCTTTCATTCTTCAATCCTTTCTTTATAAATTTTAATTTGCTTTTCACCATCTTCAAATTTTAAAGATTTAATTCCGCATACTGCAGTGATATCATAGTCAACAGTCTTTAAAAAGTCAGAATATCCAACGATAGTTACTTCATCAAGTTCTTCTTTCATTGAATAGTTGTTTTCAGATTTATATCCGCGAACAAATGATACAACATCAACAACTTCATCTCCGTTTTTGATGATATTTTCATCATAAACCGCTTCAATTTCGTTAATTTGTGTTAAATGTATGGATTTTTCACCTTCAAACTCAACAAAATATGATTGATAAATTTCTTCAGTGATATGAGGAAGATAAATTGCAAATAATTGCAACATTCCGAATAAGACTTTATATGAAGCATATCTTGCGCTTTCTGTTGCGTCAAGTCCATAAATTTCAGGGTTATACAATCTTCTTTTTACAATTTCGATATAGTTATCGCAGAAGTTCCAGAAGAACTTTTCAAGTTCGTTCATTGAAAGGCCAATTTCATATTTGTCAAAGTATGCTTTGAAACGCCTTTGCATTTCGTTAAATTTTGCGATAATCCACTTATCCATAGGCTTTAAGTCAACTTTATGTGGCTTATAGCCTTCAAGAAGGGACAACACAAACCTTGAAGCGTTCCAAATTTTGTTTACAAGTTTTGCGCCATTTTTAAACTCTTCTTCTGTAAAGATAATATCTCTGCCCAAACTGCCTGTGCTTGCCCAATAACGAGTTACGTCAGCAGACTTTTCTTGCAATAACAATTCAGGCGACATCTTTGAGTTGGATTTCGATTTGCTGATTTTTTCATCTTTATTTGCCATAACAAAGCCTGATATCATAACATTTTCCCAAGGCAAGCAATTTGAATGATAATGAGATTTTGCAATCGTGTAAAAATCCCAAGTTCTTATGATATCGTGAGCGTTAGGGCGCAAACTCATAGGCATTAATTTTTTATAAAATTCGTCATCTACATTCCATTTGCAGTTGATTTGTGGAGCGATTGAAGAAGTTTGCCAAGTATCAAAAATATCCGTTTCAGGCCTAAAATGAGTGCTTCCACACTTTGGACAAGGCTTTGATGGACTATCTACAAGTGGGTTGACTGGCAACCTATCGTCTTCCGGCAAAATGATTTCGCCGCAATCTTCACAATACCAAACTGGGATAGGAACACCAAAATATCTTTGGCGAGAAATGCACCAATCACGGTCAACATTTTCTACCCAATTTGTGTATCTGCTTTTCATAAAGTCTGGATACCAATTTATTTGCTCACCACGCTTTAAAAATTCATCTTTATGCTCAACAAGTTTAATAAACCATTGTTTTTTGATGTTTATCTCCATTGGAGTTCCGCATCTTTCGTGAGTAGCAACAGCGTGAACAAGTGGCTCTTGCTTTAATAGCAAGCCCGCAGCCTTCAAATCTTCAATTATTTGAGCTCTTGCAGCTTTTACTTTCATACCTTCATATTTGCCAGCAAGTGCAGTCATTCTTCCGCCATCATCAATAGCAGTTTTGCGTGGCAAATGATGCGTTTCTTGCCAATAAAGGTCTGTTTCGTCACCATAAGTGCAGCACATAACAACGCCAGTGCCTTTGTCTAATGCAACTTTATCGTCAGTTAAAATTTCGACTTCAAAGTTATAAAGTGGAACAATAACCTTTTTGCCAACATATTTTTCAAACCTTTTATCTTCTGGGTTAACAAATACGCAAACGCAAGCGCAAAGCATTTCAGGCCTTGTTGTTGCGATTTCAAGATATCCTGAGCCATCTGCTAAATTAAATTTTAAATAGTTGAATGAACTTTCGATATCTTTGCTTTCAAGCTCTGCTTGCGCGATTGAAATTCGGCATTCTGGACACCAAATAGCTGGTTTTTCACCATAATACGCTTCCCCTGCTTTAACAAGGTCTAAAAATGATTTTTGTGAAAGTTTTTGAACTTCTGGGCTTACAGTTGAATAGCATAATGAAAAATCTGCACTATTGCCGGCTGCGATGAACAATTTTTTAAATTCTTCTTCGTATTTTTTAGCAACTTGCATACATTTATCTCTAAATTCTTCGCGTGAAACTTCGTGCGCTTTTATGCCAAATTCTTTTTCAACAAGCCTTTCTGTTGGCAAGCCATTGTCGTCAAATCCAAATGGATAAAACACATTGTAACCTGTCATTCTCTTATATCTTGCAACAAATTCCGCTTGAGAATATGAAAAAATATGTCCAATGTGGATTTTGCCACTAACTGTTGGAGGTGGAGTGTCTATTGAAAATATTTTTTTATCGGAATTTTTGTTGAATTTATATATTCCGTTGTCTTGCCAAAACTTTTGCCATTTTTTTTCTGATTCACTAAAATTGTATTTTTTATCTAACATTTTTCTTGCCTTTTTTATCTAATTTTATAACTCTATCAATTATAATAAAGCCCCCGCTTTTTGTCAACAATTTAATGGGGAGTAATAATAAAAAGAGCAGTACGCTCTTTTAATATTTTTATAATACAAATTGAATAATTTGCTGGACTATTAATTCTTAATTTTGATTGATTATAGAACCCAATCCAATCCGCGTTCTTCAACGACTTCAAGTGTGAAAACAACTTCCATTTTGGCAATTCCATAAGGTCCGCCTGAAGCACCTTCCCATTCTCCTGTTTCATAAACATTGTTGGAAAAGAAATCTACTGTTTCACTTGCGTTGATTAATGCCAAAGTGCTGTTAGTTGCCTCAGCTGCGCCTGTTGCAACATAATAGTAAAATCCGTCTGCTGCTGGTTTCCATCTATTTGTAAATTCCAATTTTTGAGCAAACAATTCTGATGTAACTTGTTCTAATGAAACACCAAGGCTTTCTGCCGTTGCTAAAACATATTGTGCGTCACTCAAAGTGTAATATTTATATTCGATTTTAGCACGAGCGTAGAATGATAATGATTTTGATTCTACAACGATTTGTGGCGTTGCCATCAAATATGTTTCATTTTGCCCAACTCCACTCAAAATTTGAAAATCGGCTTTTGACCCTGTTGAGCTGCCTGATGGGTAATATTGCAAAAAACCTGATGAAGACAAATTGCCATCAGTATAGATATTTGTAACAGTAAAATACAGGCCTTGGTCCATAACCATAGTTCCAGAACCTTGCCTGTTAGCACGATAAAGGGCTCCAGTGACGCCAAAACTAAGCATAGCAACAAGCATTATAGAGAAAAACATTATTAATGATTTGATACTTGATTTTGATTTCATACTGCCCCCCTTTTCTTATATTTAACTAACTTAATAGTTTATTTCTAACATCTTATTTTAAATTAAACTTAAAAAATAGTCAACTAAATTATATCTTTTTAATTATAAATTAAAAAAACCCGAAAAAATGGCATTTTATTTATATATTGTATTTTTTGTTTCTGAATAGCCCAATTCATATTTTGTGTAATCTTCTTTAAAATCTTCGCTTTCATAATATTCAATTTGGCTTTCTTGTTTCGCAATTTGGCTGTTTGTTTCTGCAATTTGGCCGTCTAAATTATTAATTTCTGAATTGAATTCATTAACTTTAACTGTTTGCCAAATAATAACACCAAACAAAACAACCGCAATCAAAATAACTGCCGAAAATATAATTATTAAATTTTTTTTGCCCTTATTCGTTATTTTCATTAGATTTCTTCTTAAAAATTTTATTTGACAACTTTGTCATCAATTTCTTAAAAGCATTATAACAAAGTGAGCAAATTTTTGCAACTATTAAGCCTAATGTTATTCTTTCAATTAAAATTCCTAAAACATAGCCCAATAAAATATAGAATCTAAATTCGCCATAATTTAACTCAAGCAAACAAGCAAAAAAGACCGCGCCACAAAGAGCAACTGAAATAGCGTCAAAAATTTTTTCAAAGACCTTGTTTTTATTAAATAAAAATGTCAAATATTTGCTTGCGTCAAAAATTAAGCCTGAAACAAAGCCCACGCAAAAAATTATCAAAAATATTAAAGGTTGATTTAAAGTTTCATATAAAATCATTAAAATCTCTCATTTTTATTTAAAAATACGCTTAATAAAGTTCAATTTTTGCTTTTTATCAAAATATTTGATGTTGTTGATTAAGCCTTCGATTTCCAAAATTCCACTTTCAACATCAAGTTTTTTAACTTCCATATTTGAACCTTGGACGGACAAAGCAACCCCATCAACTTCAACTAAAAGTTCACTATCGGAAATCCCAACAACTTTTTCAATCCCTGTTAAATTAAGAATTTTTCTATTAACTAGCGTCAATTTATTATCCATAAAAACTCCTTACATAAAAAAACTTCTATATATTTTATTGTATAGAAGTTTAAAAAATGATTGATTAATTTGTTAAGCTATATTCCAAACATTTGAAGATATCGCTCCAGAGCCTTCTCTAGCATCAATCGCTTCAACTGTAACAACCAATTTAAAGTTGTCCACAAGATATTCATCAACTATTTCAGACAATTTTAATTCAAAATAGTTGACTCCTTGATTAACTCCGTCTGATTTGAAAAGATTGACTGACGCTCTTGCTGTGCTGTTATTCAAATATAAATCTGTATAATTTGATATAATTGTTGTTCCAGGATTAACTAAATAGTAGTATCCATCTTTATATAAAAAGCCGATGCTGACATCTGTAACTTCATTGATTGAAATAGGGTTTGCTACGCCAAATACATTGAGAATTTCCGCCGCCGTCATAAGCCTATCTTCAACGCTAGCTCCATTTTGATAAGTTGTTTTAAATTCAACTTTAACTCTTAAATAATATTCAATCGTGTTTTCAGCAGGCTTTAATTCAGGATTTGCGATATAGAAGATGTCTGATGAAGCAACATTGCTGCTGATTTCATCTAATCTTGTTAAATTATTGCCATCAAATGATGCGATAGTGGCTTTGTTGCCTAGTTTTAAGAGCGAAAAACTTTTGTCGCCATTATCTTCCACTTGAGAATAATCTATTTTTATTCCAGGAGAAAATTCAAGCGTTCCTTCAAATTTCCTATTGCGGCCAAAATATGCTGCTGTAACGCTTAAAGCAAGCAAAACTGCAAATAAAAAGCAAATTATACAAATAAGCCAAATTTGAATTTTCTTTGTGTTGGTTTTACCCATATATTTCCCCCTATGTATATAAATATATTACTAATTTAAAAAAACTAAGTCAAATAAAAAAGGCAAAACGATAGAATAACAAAACTTTTTTTGTAAATTTGTCATAAATCAAAAATTCAATCGATAAAATATAACAACTTTTATCGAAGGGGGATAATTATGCAGAACGATTCAAACATCACAAACGAAAAGGCAGTTATTGAGCATTTGCTTGGTAGTAAAACGGAACAAATTGAGACAAATATCAATTTGACAGATAAAAATGTTACAAAAATCTTGTCTGTTAGTTCGTGCTTTTATGTTGATAGCACAGAACTTTTAGTTGGCGAAGTAAATTTTTCAGGCTCTTTGATTACAAATGTGGTCTTCTTAAAAGAAGATGGTTGTATGGAAAATTTAAGGACTTCAACGCCATTTAATGGAAAATTTGAAGATGCTAAACTTAATGTGAATGGTACAATAAGGCTTATTCCAAACATTGTTTCAAGTGAAATTGAAAAAGTTGGAAATGATACCGCTAGAGTTAAAACAAATGTTGAAATAACATTTTATCATCTTGAAAATCAAGATGTTCAAGTTTACACAGGTGGTGATGAAGATATTTTTGTTATGCAATCTGAAATTCCCCTTTCAAATTTCACTGGCAAAAATTGCTCTACATTTACACAACCAGTTATTTTAGACAGCAAATTGCCAATCGGCGAAATCTTATCTTTGAATGCAGGTGCGATAGTCAAAAAAGCTGACGCACTTGATAGTATGGTTATATTTGAAGGAGAAGTATTTGCTAGAGCCTTAGTTTCAACAAAGGAAGACAGGCCACTTTTAATTGCCCTATCAAATTTTGAAAATTTTAGAGAAGAAATTGAAGATGGCAATGCAAACAAAAACAGTTTAGTTGAGGCTTGTGCTAGAGTTATTTGTGAAAATGTTGAAGCGAAGATTTTAGGAGAAAATCAAAGCGTTGAAGTTTCAATTCCTGTAAAACTTTGCTATGAACTTTATGAAAATAAAAATGTAACAATTACAACTGACGCTTATGCAACAAAAAATGAAATCAGCTTAACAACAAGCGGCTTCCAATCAACTGAGCGTTTAGGAAATGAAAATTTTGATTTTAAAGTTGATGGCAACATAACTTTAGACGAATCACTTCCAAGAATCGATAAAGTTTTGGCTGTTGATGGTGCTTATCTTACACTCACAAATGTGGCTTATGAAAATAGAGAGTTATTGGTTGAAGGAATACTTCACGCGACAGTAATTTATCTAAACGACGATGAAAATTCAATCAACTCAGTTGAAGTGGAAATTCCTTTCTCACTCACTGAAAGAACAAATTTAGACAATGAAGATGTCAATGTAAAGATTGAAACTATTCTTTATGATGTTGATGCAACGGCAAAACGCGGAAGAGAACTATTTGTTGACGGCAAAATCAAACTTGGAGCGTGGTTTAACAAAACAGTTGCTAACGCAATAATTTCAGATGTTGTCCGCGGAGAAGAGGTGGAAGCAAACACTTCAGCGATTGAAATTTACTATGCTGTTCCAGGACAAACAATTTGGGATATTGCTAAAGACTTAAAGGTTGCTCAAGATGTTATAAGAAATCAAAATCCTAATTTGGTTGAGCCTATGACCGGTGGAGAAAAAGTCATTTATTACAATCAAAAACGAGTTGAACTATAAACATCAGTTATCCGAAAATATTGCTTCGCACTGCTTTCGTCTAACTTCCGTTAATAAAAATATAAAAAATCACAATGAAAATTGTGATTTTTTTTAATTTCTCATTAAAATCAAAAACGCTTCGGCTGTTGCTATTGCATCTGCAAGTGCACGATGCGCATTGTTTAGCGTTATATCCAATCGCTTAACGACATCAGAAAGCCTATATTTTGGAAGCCTTAATTTGTTTCTAGCAATAACAAGACAATCGATGCCCGGGTTATCAAAAACAAGACCTTCTTTCTTGCCTGCGTTATTGATAAATTTTTGGTCAAATTGAATGTTGTATGCAACAAGCGTTGTCCCCCTTGTCCAGCGATAAAAATCTCTGATAGCAACATCGCAAGTTGGAGCATCGGCAACCATTTCATTTGAAATATTGTTAATATCAGTTGCTTCTTGCGGAATTGGTTTTTGTGGCTTAATCAATGTTTGGAATTGTTCGCATATAATGCCATTTTTAATTTTTACAGCACCTATTTCGATTATTTCATCAACATCTCCATCTAGCCCTGTCGTTTCAGTATCAAACACGACATATTCAGTTTCCAAAATCTCTCTTGGAAGTGGAGTTTCCTTTACGAATATATTTTCTTGTTTTACTATTGAAAATGGCTTTGGCTTAACAACTTCATATCCATCTGCAAATTCCGTTTTATATTCAATTTTTTCAGGCAATTTGCAATATGAAATTGAATTTACATATAAAGTAAACTTTTTATTGAACTCTCTAACATCGCCTACGATGATAACATCGCCACCGTTAAAAAGTTTGTCCATCTTCATTTCGTTAGCCTTTGTTGTGAAATATCTAACATCAATTTTCGCCGTGGTGTCATTCAAAACAAACGCATAATAGAATTTTGTAGCACCCTTTTGCTTGCCTTTTTTGGCTTCATAACTCTTCTTCTCAAAGTTTTCTATCTTTCCAGCCAGGATAACCGAACTTTTTTCAAACTTGATATTTTTAATAAATTCTGGCAATGGCTCAATATCGTGTCCAAAAATATTGTCTACATCGCTTACTCTATATCTAGGAATTTTTGGCATTATTGAAACTTTGTCATAAGTGATTTTGTTTTGCTTTTCTAAAATGCCTTCCGTGTTGATATTTCCCTGTGCTTTGTCAATTTTTACTGTAAAATCGCACAAAAAATTCTTTTCTAAATGTTTTTTAATTTCCTCTTCTAAATTTTTATTAGAATACAACTCATATAACTGCTCATTAAGAGCAAAAGAAACTTCTATCCAAAAACCTTCTCGCTTGATATTAATCTTATCTTCATTTAAGAATGTGTAAACTGAAGAATGATTTGATTTTATGTATGATAAAAGTGAAGACATAACTAAATCGGCATCTAAATAACTTTTTTTAAACTTTAAATGTATTTCTGAGTTTAAATTTAAGTTATTTTTAATAAATTCCGTCAATTCCTTTTTGGCTTCTTCACTTATAGCGCTAATATTTTCAGGATATAAAAACACAATTTCAACAAACTTTTTTTGCTTGTCAAAAACTACTTCATATAATTTTAAATATGAGTATTTTTCTCCAAACTTATTGTTAATCTTTTGTGTTAAAATTTCCATATTAATTTACTTTTATCACATACGCGACTTTTGAATTTTCATCTAATTTTACTTTGTCTGAAATTCCAACTCCAGCAACGACATAAACTTCGTTTAAACTTGCAAGAACTGGCAAATCTTCTCTTTGTCTTAAAGGAATTTTCTTTTGAGAAAGATATGTTTTTAATTTTTGTGTTCCACCACCAAATTTTGTTATAAAGTCCCCCTCTCTACGATAACGCCATTCAACATCATTTGGAAGTTTTTTGCCATCTATAATCAATTCATCTTCATTGATTGTTAAATCTTTTGATTTCTTTACAACAACCTTTCCAAAGTTTGGAACTTCAATAGTTCCACACTTAAAGGACCAAGAGCCAACTTTCTTTTCTTTTTGTTCATTTGAAAGTGTTACAAAATCATATTCTTTTAGTGCTGTTACGTCCATAGGCAATTTAATTCTATTTCCATTTTGGCCATTCAATGCAAGCGCTCTTATCAAATCAATATGTTTTCTTTCAATGTCTTTTTCAACGCCAATTTTCTTAAATGCTTTGAAAATCAACCTTGAAGTGATTGCTGGCGAGTTGATAAAATATGTTGTTGGAATTTTAACAACCTTTTTACTTTCCATAAATATTGCATCGTCGATTATTTGAGATTTGATATAATCGTCATCTTCCTTGCAAGCACTAGCAAAATTGTTCAAAGCTGTTACAGCATTTGGCCATTTTACATTGATTAAAGGCATAATTTTGTTTCGAATATAATTTCTAGAAAATTCACTATCAAAATTTGTTTCATCTTGAACATAAGGAATGTCATAATAATTGATATATTTTTTGATTTCATTTTTTGTTGTGTTAAGCATTGGACGAATATAAATGCCTTCACTAAAAGTTTGCATTCCCTTTGCTCCAGCAACTCCAGCGCCACGCAAAATATGTAATAAAACAGTTTCCGCTTGGTCTTCCATATGGTGAGCAAGTGCAATTTTATCAACTATATCTTTTTTAACAAGGGACTTAAAAATGCCATAACGAGCTTCTCTTGCTGCAGTTTCAAGCGATTGATTATTCTCTAAAGCAAGTTTTTTAACATCAACTTTAAATTTATAACCCCTAATTCCAAGTTCTTTGCAATAATTCATAACAAAAAATGCATCGGACGCGCTAGAATCCCTGAGACAATGGTCAACTGTTACAGCCACCAATTCAAAGTCGTATTTGTCTTTTATTCCATTCAAATATGTTAAAAGCGCCATACTATCTTCACCGCCACTTACAGCGACCGCAATTCTGTCTCCACTTTTAATCAATTTGTCTTGAATAATTAGTTTTTCAATATTTTCCATCGTTTTTCTCCAAAAAATTGTAATTATGTTCATTATATCAATTAAAACAAAATTTTCAAGCAAATTAACACGCAAAATTTGTTGTTTTAGATAAATTTTTAAAAGAAAAATTTCAAAATGTTGAAAATTACAACTATTTTTTTCGATACTTTTGAATATTTTCGACAAATTACTGCACTTTCGTCAATTTTTCGCTAATTTTTGCAAATTAATTTTTCAAAAAATCTATTTATTAAATCGCGTTTGTGATACCATTTTTATGTCAGCAAAAAGATTAAATTTGGAGGAACAATGGAAACGCAAAATAATAAAACAACATTATTTATAGCAGACTGCAATCAAGGCAAAGAACTTGCAGAAATTTTTAAAAAGGATAATAAATTTGAAGTTATTGGTGTAAGCGCAGATGGCGCTGAAACGCTTTCTGAAATCAAGAAAAACACTCCTGATATTTTATTGATGGATGTTATGTTGCCAACTTTAGACGGCTTTGCACTTATTGAAAATATTCAAAATTCAACTTCTTTAGTTAAAAAGCCAAAGATAGTTGTTGTCAGTTCGCTTACTCACGAAGGCTTCATAACAAAAGCAATGCAACTGGGCGTCAGTTATTTTATGATTAAGCCAGTTGATGAAAAGATTTTAATTGATAGGGTCAACGAAATTGCCAGCCACGATAAAGTGTCAATAACATCTATTGCAGCAACGGAAAATAGCGGAGAAAATATTGCAGCTAAATATAAGGCAAAAATAACGGAAGAAAAGATAACGAATATCTTCATCACCGTTGGCATTCCAGCCCACATAAAAGGTTATCACTTCCTTCGCGAAGCCATAAAACTCGCTATTGAAACGCCCGAGATTATCAACTCAATAACAAAGAAATTATATCCTGCAATCGCTGAAAAGTTTGACACAAGCCCAAGCAAGGTTGAAAGAGCAATCAGACACGCCATTGAAGTTGCTTGGAATAGAGGCAAAATTGAAAATATCAACTCTCTTTTCGGTCTTAGGGTTTATAACAGCAACGAAAAGCCAACAAACGGTGAATTCATTGCACTTGTTGCGGACAAAATGCTCATTGAAGGTGCTTAAAAAAGAAAAAACATACATTTGTATGTTTTTTTTAAACTATATAATTTTTGATTTCTTCCACAAGCCCAAGTTCTTCTTTTGTGAACTCCTTGTATTTGCCTCTAACTAATCCTCCAAGCGTAAATGGGCCAACAGACACGCGTTTTAAAAGCACAATAGTTTTGTTTATCGCTTCAAACATACGCCTTATTTGCCTATTCTTGCCTTCATCAATTATAACAGAAAGCCTTGTTAATTTGCCATCAAATTTAATTGGCGTTACTTTGGCTTTTGGCAACCTCTCACCTTTTTCAACCACGCCTGCTCGCATAACTGCAAGTTCGCTTTCGGAAATTCTTCCTTCTATTGTAACAATATATTCTTTTTCAATTTCAAAAGATGGGTGCGACATTGCCTTTGCAAAATCTCCATCGTTTGTTATCAAAATCAAACCTTCAGTGTTGTAATCTAGCCTTCCAATAGAAAATAATCTATGGTCTTTTGGCAAAAGTTCATATATCGTTTTACGCCCTTTTTCATCGGCAGCGGAACAAATATAACCTTTTGGCTTATGCAATTTTAAATATATAAATTCACTTTGCAAAGTTACAGGTTCGCCAAACGCAAGTACCTTATCTTTTTTTTCATCTATAACCAAACCCAATTCAGTTACAACTTTTCCATTAACTGAAATTTTACCTTGCGAAATCAACTCATCGCATTTTCTTCTTGATGCAACGCCTGCACTGCTTAAAAATTTATTTAATCTCATCATTTGTCCTTAAAAGTTAAATATTCCACTCATCGACTATTTCCCAAATTTTGTCTAAATATTTTGTGGATTTAACATTTTCCATTGTATATATATTTTCCTTAAAAAGCAAATTTTTATCTAAATAAATTTCAATTTCGCCTATTTTTTGCTCTTTAACAACCGGAGCATCTAAAATCTCAGGCTGATTTCTCACAATTTTAATATTGTTAAATTCTTCGTCAGTAAGTGGATAACTAAATCCGTGTTTAGTTACAGTTTGAACAAAATCACTTTCGCCGTTAGACACCTTTATGTTTTCTCCTTGAGCATAAGGCTCTAAAATTTCGCGCATTTTGTATTTTTCAAAGCAAGCATTTAATAGCTTGGCGCTTTCTTCAAACATAGGTCCACAATTCAATACAACAGAAATCAAAGTCATTCCATCTCGCGTGCAAGAACATACAAAACAACGCCCTGCATTATCTGTAAAACCTGTTTTGACACCCGTGCAACCCTCTAATGTTTTTAAAAGTTTGTTTTTATTAGACAAAAATCTTGGTTCATTCTCCTTGCTGCCTGTAACTCTAATATTTTTTGTTGAAACAATCTCTTTAAACGTATCATTTTTAAGCGCTTCCGCCGTTATAATGGCTAAATCATAGGCTGATGTATAATGTCCGTCAGCATCTAATCCGTGCGGATTTGCAAAATGAGTGTTTTGCAAGTTTAATTCTTTTGCTTGTTCGTTCATCATCTCAACAAATCTCTCTTCACTTCCACCCACATAATAAGCAAGCGCCATAGCCGCATCATTTCCAGAAGGCAACATCAAGCCATATAACAATTCTTTAACTGTCAATTTTTCGCCCTTTTTTAAATACATACTCGTGCCTTCAATGCCAACTGCATTGTCATTAATTGCAACGACTTCATCAAAATCTTTTACATTTTTGCAAGTTACAAGCGCTGTCATAATCTTCGTTGTGCTTGCCATTGCCAATCTTTCATCTTTGTTTTTATCGTTCAAAACTCTTCTGCTATCCGCTTCAATCACCACCATACTTTTGGCTGGGCAATCTTCTGCCAAAACTTTATTCTTTGAAGTTAAAAAACTGGAACATAAAAAACTAGAAATCATAATGACCGCTAGAATAATCAATCCAATTACAAAAATTTTTCTATTTTTTAAGTTCATAATCACTCCTTATTTTCAGCTTTATTTTTGATATAACTTCCAATTTTAGATAATTTTTCCATCAAATTTTCAATTAAGGCAGAATTGGCTGTTGAAATAAATTTGATTTCATTTGGCGTGTTCACAATAAAACCAATAGGCGTAGAAGAAATTCCGCCACCTGAGCCCCCTGCCATAGGGTAACAAGTTCCAACGCGCCTTGTGCTTAAATCGGCGTATTCCCCACCGCCGACCACAAAACCAATCGTTAGCTTAGAAACTGGAATGATTGATGTTCCATCTGGCAAGATAGTCGCATCGCCAAAAATAGTGGAAGAACTTGTTAAAGTTTTTAAATTGTCCATCGTTTCAGCTGTCTCTTATACACATCTCCGAGCCCACGAGACTAGGCATGATCTCG
>URAC01000013.1 GCA_900545735.1 uncultured Bacillota bacterium
AGATCATGCCTAGTCTCGTGGGCTCGGAGATGTGTATAAGAGACAGATATATGCAATTATATAATTTCAATCGCCAAGAATGCGTAAACTACGCCCTGAAATGGGCGAAAGGCAGAAATCCAAAGTATTATGATTTTGAAAATCTTGGAGGAGATTGCACAAATTTTGCATCTCAAAGCGTTTACGCTGGGTGCGGAGTTATGAATGTCAATTATCCGCTGGGCTGGTATTATTACAACTCTTTTAATCGCTCGCCAAGTTGGACATCAGTTGAATATTTTTATAATTTTTTATTTAGAAATGAAAAATCTATTGGACCAGTTGGGAAATTAACAAATTTAAACGAATTGGAACTCGGCGACTTGGTGCAAGTGAAAATAAACGGCATTTACACGCATACGCTTGTTATTACAAAGATTGAAAATAGAAATTCCGCTTTTGATTATTTTGTTTGCGCACATACTTATGATGCTTTGAATCGGAGATTGTCTACATATAACTTAAAAGATGCAAGGTTTATCAAAATTTTGGGATTTTATAAATAAATAAAGTTTGCTTAAATATTTTGCATTTACATATTTTTTTGTTAAAATATTGTCAATAATTTAACTTGGGGGTGTGTATGCAAAACAAAAAGCAAAGAAATGCAATAATAATAACTATTGCAGTTTTAGCCTGCTTGCTTATAGTGTTGCTTGCAACATATTTTTCGGGTGCTTGGTTTGTTGCTAAAAGAAAAGCCGAAGGTAGTTTACAATTTGTCGATGGTATTAAAATAAATTATGCAGGTTTGTATGAAGACTCTTCAACGCCTTCCAGTTCAAATCTAAAACTTGCATATTTGGTTGAAAGGCCAAGCGGTGAAGTTGAACTCAATCCTTTGGAAGAAACTAATGTAATGTCAAGTATGGTCTACTCACTTGCAAATCCAACTCTTAGTGCAAAAGAAGGCACTGTTCCATTTTATTTGAGAACTAGGTTCAATATAAAATTTTATTTCAAAAACGCTAGCGGCGAAGAAGTTTTATTGACAGATGAAAATAGAGATGAATTTATTGCTACAACATTAAATTATCAAAAAAATGGCGCTCCATATGTCATAATAAATGAAAGAGATTTGTTCTTGAGTTTGCCAGTTTTTGACACAACTAAATTTGTTGAATATAACGGTTGGTATTATCTTGGAAGCGCTGAAGGTGCTGTTGCAAGTTTGGAAGACATAACTTTAATAAAAAATGAATATAATGGCGAAGAAACACAAGCGTATAAAATCTTCAAACTTGATGAAAATGAAAAAGTTTTAATTCAGCTTGATGACGAAATAGATTATGGAGAAAATATGCCATTCACAAAAATAGAGTTTTCATTGGACATTCAAGCGATAGAAGAACTTGCAATTTCTAATTGGAATTCTTAAAAATTAGACATTAAATTCGAATATTCGCGACTCTTCCTTCATAGATTATAACATCTATGGAGGTTTTTTATGGAAAATTATAGTCTATATGAAGATATTGCCAAACGCACAGGCGGCGATATTTATGTGGGCGTAGTCGGTCCTGTTCGTTGCGGAAAATCTACCTTTATAACAAACTTTATGCAAAGTTTGGTTGTTCCAAATATTAAGGATATCAACTGTAAAGAAAGGGCGATTGACGAACTGCCACAAAGTGCAGATGGAAAAACAATTATGACAACTCAACCAAGATTTGTCCCAAATGAAGCAGTCAAAATCAATGTTGATGAAAAAGTTGAAATGAATGTCAGAATGATTGATTGTGTGGGCTATCTTGTTGATGGCGCATTGGGACACGAAGAAGGTGAAAAGCCAAGGCTTGTTAAAACACCTTGGACGCAAGAAGATATACCTTTTGAAGAGGCGGCGGAACTTGGCACAAAAAAGGTTATCGAAGAACATTCAACAATAGGAATTGTGATGACAACCGATGGCTCAATTACAGATATTCCAAGAAGCAGTTATGTTCAAGCCGAAGAAAGGGTTGTTAGAGAACTTGCAGCACAAAACAAACCTTTTGTTATTGTGTTGAACTCCAAAAAACCAAACGCAGAAGAAACAAAAAAGCTTGCAAATTCACTTTATGCTAAATATCAAATTCCTGTAATAACTAAAGATGTTGCAAAATTGACAGAAAAAGATGTTGAAGATATCTTTGAAAAAATATTGCTCGAATTTCCAATAAAAACATTGAGCGTAAAAATGCCAGAATGGTTGCAAGTCTTGCCTTTTGAACACCCAATTATTACAAGCATTATTTCAGAAATTGAAAAATTTGGACAAGAAGCAAACAAGATTGGCCAAATTGATAGAACAAATGTAGCATTTTTAGAAAATGAAGATTTTGAACCGGTTGTTGTATCAACAATCAAAATGGGCGAAGGCAAAATCTACTTTGAAATTACTCCTAAGCCACAACTATTCTATCGTGTTCTTTCAGAACAATGCGAAACAGAAATCAAAGATGATTTCCACTTGATGTCTTACATCAAACAACTTGCTTATGCTAAAAAGGAATATGACAAAATCAAAGTCGCACTTGAAGAAGTAAAAGAAAAGGGCTACGGCGTGGTGATGCCATCTGCTGAAGATATGAGTTTGGAAGACCCACAAATTGTTAAACAAGGTTCAAAGTTTGGCGTAAAACTCAAAGCTTCAGCACCAAGTTTGCATATTATGAGTGTAGATATTGAAACTGAAGTCAATCCGCTTGTTGGCTCGCAAGCTCAAAGTGAAGAACTTGTCAAATATCTGCTTGACGAATTTGAACAAAATCCAAAAGCAATTTGGGAAACAAATATGTTTGGCAAGAGTTTGAGTTCGCTTGTAAATGAAGGCATCAATGCAAAAATTACAACAATGCCACTTGAAGCACAACGCAAAATGAGAAAAACACTCGGAAGAATAATCAACGAAGGCAAAGGCGGCATCATCTGTATATTGCTATAAAATAATAAAAACTCACTCGTTTGAGTGAGTTTTATTTTGCCATTTATAATATTTCGTCTGGCAGGACAATGTTGTATTTTGGCAAGATATACGATACTAAACTTAATAAAAGCAATATTGAGCTCATAATGACATAATATAAGTTCATTCTGAAAATAAAACTTGAAAGCAATAAGATAATAGAGGCAAAGAAATAACCTTTGCTTCTCTTTTTGTTAAGCGAATATGCGACAATCTCTTTGATTTTCATTTTTGTTGTGGCTTTTAGTTCTGTTAAATTTTCTGGAAAGATGTTGTATGCCTTCATAAGTTTGTTGTAAGCATCTTTTTTATCTAAAATCAAAATTGTAATTCCTTCAATTTGATTTGCAAGAGTGATTACTTCTCTGGAAACATCTTTTGCGCAAACAACCAATTTTGTAAAGGTTATTTTTTTAAGTTTGGATAATATCTCGACCAAATCTTGCGGCATAAAAGTGGATAAGGAATAAGAAGGATATAAAATTGTTTTTGAATTGACTTCTTCTTTTTCTTTGTGCTCGACTATTAAATATTTCGAGCGTTTAGTAACCTTATGTCTTGATTTAGCAAGGTCGTAATAAAAATTTAAAGCGTCTTGTGGATTAAAGGCAAAGCTTGTTGCGATTTTGTCTGCAAGAGTGGCATCTTTTGCCTTCATAAATTCTTTTTCTTTACGATTTCTTAAGATGTAATGCAAAGAGATTTCTATAACTATTGTAGCAAGCACGGTGTAGAGAATGGAAAGCCAAAAGTTGGGAACAAAATATCTAAACCATACAAGGCAGATTAAAAAGATTAAAGATATTCTAAAAAAAGTATTAAAAAACTTAAATAGCATAATTAAATTATTGACAAATATATAAATGTTATTCAATTTACTATATAAGATTTCATATTAATAAAAATGTTAAAAATACTTGTAATTTTTATTTCAATGTGATATATTAGCAAAGTCATTCATTGGCAAATAAACACTTGCAGTCCATTTTTTGCCCGTTGCCTTAAATGTTAGCGCAAATTTAAGGTTGGCAAAAGAGCAAACAAGACGCAAGGAAGACTAAAAACAAGGAGGAAAATAAAAATGTCGGTTATTTCAATGAAACAACTTCTAGAAGCAGGCGTTCATTTTGGTCACCAAACAAGAAAATGGAACCCAAAAATGAAAAAATATATTTTCACTGCTCGTAATGATATTCATATCATTAACTTAGAAGACACATCAGTTCTTGTTGACAAAGCATATTCTTTTGTTAGAGATGTTGTTGCAGCAGGAAAAAGCGTGCTATTCGTTGGCACAAAAAAACAAGCACAAGATGCTGTTAAAGAAGAAGCAGAGCGTTGCGGAATGTTCTATGTAAACAATCGTTGGCTCGGCGGTTGCCTTACAAATTTCAAGACTATGAGGTCAAGAATTGATAGGCTCAACAAATTAAATCAAATGGAAAAAGTTGGAGAGTTCGACCTTCTCCCTAAGAAAGAAGTTTCTATCTTAAAAGCAGAACGCGATAAATTGGAACTCAATCTTGGCGGTGTTAAAGATATGAGAGAACTTCCAGGTGTTATCTTTGTTGTTGACCCAACAAAAGAACACATTTGCGTTAAAGAAGCATTAAGACTTCACATTCCACTAGTTGGACTTTGCGACACAAACTGTGACCCAACAGGAATCGATTATGTAATTCCAGGAAACGATGACGCAATTCGTTCAGTAAAATTGATTGCATCAGCAATAGCAGATGCTGTTATTGAAGCAAGAGAAGGCGTATCTTTCAAAGAAAATAATGAAGAAGATGAAAAAGTAGATTTAGAAGCGGCACTTGCTGAAGTTAAACCTACAGTAGAAATGGCAGAAGCAGCAGTTGAAGAACCT
The DNA here is from genome assembly GCA_900545735.1 of uncultured Bacillota bacterium. Taxonomy (GTDB): domain Bacteria; phylum Bacillota; class Clostridia; order Christensenellales; family UBA1242; genus UMGS687. The sequence continues at coordinate 4,857 of URAC01000013.1, forward strand.
GTTCAACACAAAAAACCAAGAGCAAAGAAAGTAAAAGAAGTTGAAGAAGTTAAAGAAACTGTTGAAGAACAAGCTGAAGTTGCAGAAGAAAAACCAAAAAAAGCTCCAAGAGCAAAAAAGGTTGCAACTGAAACTGAAAATAAAGGAGAATAATTATGTTTACAAACGCAGATATAGTTAAACTTCGTTCATCAACTGGCGCTGGTATGATGGACTGCAAAAAAGCATTAACTGAAACAAACGGAAATTTTGACGAAGCAGTTAAGTGGCTTAGAGAAAAAGGAATTGCAGCCGCTGCTAAAAAAGCAGATAGAATTGCTGCAGAAGGTTTGGTCGCTTCATACATTCATATGGGCGGAAAAATTGGCGTTCTTGTAGAAGTAAACTGTGAAACAGACTTCGTTGCAAAAAGCGACGCTTTCCAAGCATTAGTTAAAGACATTGCTATGCAAATTGCTGCAGCAAAACCTTTGTATGTATCTTCAAGCGAAGTTCCAGCAGAAGCTTTAGATGAAGAAAAAGAAATCTTAACAGCTCAAGCAAAAAATGAAGGTAAGCCAGAAGCAGTTATTGCAAAAATGGTTGAAGGCAGAGTTAAAAAATACTATAAAGACGTATGCCTTTTAGATCAAGATTTTGTTAAAGATAGTTCAAAAACAATTTCTCAAATTATCAATGAAGCAATTTTGACAATCGGTGAAAAAATTTCTGTTAGAAGATTTGTTCGTTATGAAATGGGCGAAGGCTTAGAAAAGAGAAATGACAATCTCGCTGATGAAGTTGCAAAACAAATGGCTGGAAAATAATTTTTTAAAAACTCTTTCAAACTGAAAGAGTTTTTTTATGTTGCAAATTTATTTTTTATGATGTAAAATAAAATTGTGGACGAATTAAAACAAGGAGAAACAAGAACATCAATATTGATAGACACGCAAACTGACTATCAAAGTTTTTCCAATGCCCAAACTCAACAAAACAACGAAAAACGCGAAGAAGCCAAGAAAAAACTTTTTAATTTTGTTGAAAATGAGCAAGAAAAAAAGGCTTTGCCAAAGCAATCCATTTCATTAGACAAACAAGTTTTTGAAAATGAAGAACTTAAAATGCAAACCTTGCCCGAAAAGCAAACAGAAGCGGCTTTTGAACCTGAATTGCAAACCGAGCAAGAAGTTACAGAAGATATTCAACAATCCATTGAAAACGACACCGAAGAAGAAGTTGACGAAAGCAGCGTTAAAGAAAATCGAAAGAGAATTGTATATGCCGAGCGCAAAAAAACGAACATAAAGTTAAGGTTAAAACTTGCCGCTTGCGCAATAGCGTGCGTATTAACTTGTCTTGGCGGTTGGGCAATATACAACGCGGTTGAAATTAAAACTTTAACTGGGGAAGCCCAAGCAAAAAATGCTCAATATAGTATAAATGTAGTTAAGGTTATATCTAATACATCTAAATTAGATGACTTAACAAATCCTAATAGCATAACAAATTTGGACGAACTCGAAAGTGCAAATATCGTTCAAATAATTCCAAAAGAAAAGTCTGCACCACAAACGATTGAAAAAAAGAGTAATTGGTTTGATAGAGTTTGTAACTGGCTTTCAAATTTATTTAAATAAAAACTAATCATCTGGCAATAATATTTTTGGAGAATATTATGCCAGATTTTGTTAAAGTTATAGTTTTTAGTTCGTCGGCTTTTGTTTTTTTGTTTTTAATCGCAAAAATTTTAGGTAGAAAACAAATTGCCGAACTAGATTTTGCAGATTATGTTGTGGGAATTACAATAGGTTCAATCGCGGCAGAATGGGCGACAGAATTGCAGCAAGAGTGGTATCACTATATAATTGCTATGTCGATTTTTGCCGTATTTAGTCTATTTATATCATTTTTAGAGCAAAAAGCGACAAAGATGAAGGCCTTTTTGCGCGGCAGCCAAATATCATAATTCCAGAAGGCAAATTTCAATATAAAAATTTAAAAAATCAAAATTAGATATCCACGATATTTTAGGAATGTGTCGCTCGCAAGGGTATTTCAATATTCAAGATGTTGAATATGCAATTTTGGAAACTAGCGGAGAAATGTCGATTTTGCCAAAATCGCTTAAAAAACCCGTTGTTGTGGGAGATTTGAAAAATCCAGACTTATTTGAAAGCGAACTTGAAAATTATGTTGTTTTAGATGGAAAACCTAATATAGATATATTAAATACATTAAATAAGGATGTAAATTGGCTGCTAACTCGCTTAAATTTAAGCAAGAAAAAACAGTTAAAAAGTATAATTTTGGCGATTTATGACGAACAAAATGATGAAATAATCGTCCATTATAAAAATGAATAATTTTTTATTTTTTAACAAATTTCGAAAAATGTTGTAATTTTGTTTGACAAGTTTTTAGTTAATTCGTATAATTTCTACGAAATTTCAAAGCATATTTAAAGGAGAAATAAAAATATGGAAAGAAACGCCAGAACAAAAAAATTAAAAATTGCAATCATCGCAATAGCCTTGTTGCTCTGTCTCGCGCTAGCAATAGGCATTACAACTGCATTTTATCAAGCTAGAAGAGCTGTAAAAGGTGTAGTTGTTTTTGACCAAGGAATTAAGTTTACAATAACCGAGGTCCAAGACGATAGCGAAAATAATAAAGGGCCATATCAACTACAATATTATTCTAATAAAGTAGTTGACGATACAGAAGGCAACAAAATAGTGTTAGACACTAACGTTTTGCCAGGTGAAGTTTTATATGTTGCAATTCCAACAGTAAATCCTGCATCTGACACAGTGCCTTTTGCTCTAAGAGCTAAGCTATCATACATATATAAAGATGCTGAGGGCCAAGCATTAGACATTAATAGTCTTACTGCAAGGCAAGCATTATTCCAAACATTGTATGATGGAAATTCAGCGATAGATTTTGGTAATAATTGGTTGTATGATACTACAACAGATTACTTTTATTATGTAAATAATGAATCTAATGGCTTAAAATTGAGCAATATCGCAAAAATTACCGGAGAAACAAGTCCATTTGGAGTCTTTAATGATAACTTGTCAGGTGCTTCAAAATTGGAAATGAACCAAGATTTCGGCGATATTGAAGCTGGAGGACCAATTGTTGAAGGTCATGAAATTAGAACAGTTGAAATTGTTTTAGATTTAGAATTTATTCAATATGTAGAACAATCAATTATTGATATTTGGGGAGATTCTTCAGTTGTAGTCGACGAAAATGGTGTTTTAACATCAGCGACAGGATTTTTAGTAGATGAAGTTATTGTCCCAGAAGTTGTAGACGGAAAGACTGTTACTCAAGTTGGTTATGGAGATACTTCAGCCACAATTAATGCACAAAATCTTGTGTTGCCACAAACAGTAACAAAAATTGCAGCTTTTTCGTTCCCTGAAACTACAAAAGATATGACCGTAAGGTTTGATTCAAGCAGTACACTTAGCAGCGGGGCAAGCTTTAGAGTTTCAACTTTAGATGGAGGAACAACATATGACTTATCAATTGGTGCAGGTGCATTTGCAGGTTGTCCAAATTTGATAATAAGTTTGCCAAGTGATAAAACATATTATGTAGCTGACAATGCTTTTGATGATTCCGCGCAAATAAGATTTGGCAGCTCTTCAATTGCTGTAAAATGGGGAACTGTAAAAAACGATACTTCTTCTTACAATATTACCACCTTTACACCATCTTATGGAACATCTAATTCAAATTATAATAGTAGCGGGATAACGTCAGAGAGCAATGTTTATTATGATACAACTGAATACATATCAGAAGATGGATTGTGGGGATATAATGTCATAACCTCTGAATATGATATGACAAATTGGGGGGTATACGATAAATATAAAACTAATGGAAAATATGTTGTAATAACTCATTATTTAGGTGCTGATGGCGGGGCTGTTACTGCCCCTTCTAGTTTGGGCGATGATTTAAATGGTTATTATCCAGTTTTAGTTGTTGGTAGTGAATGTCATAATCCTTTTGTTGGTAAAAAATATAGTAATGGAAACATAACATATTATCTTCCAGTGTTTACTGGCAATTATCTTCAAATAAATATACCTGAAGGCGTATTATATGTAAATGCCGTTGTAACTCCTGCAGACACATATGTTAAATATGGAGAGATTACAAGCCGTTCCGAGTATAATACATATAAAGGCGGTAGCGCTTCAATTTATTTGCCATCTACTTTTAAGGGCTTTTCTTGGAATTTTTCACAAGCACTTTATTTAACTGGTATTAATGTAAGCTCTAATAATGAAGATTTTGCAAGTGTTGATGGCGTTTTATATAGCAAAGATTTAAAAACACTTATCTACTATCCAGATTTAAAACCAGGTTCTTCATTTGAAGTTCCAAGTTATGTTGAGCAAATCGGGTGTGAAGAGTACTTGGGCGGACGCGTTGCACGCAATGTTTTTGGATTTGTACAAAATTTGAAAGAACTCACAATAAATTCTAATGTTATTTCGACTGGTTTTAAAGGAAGCTTAAGCAGCGGAACTTATAACCATTTTGAAAAAATTGTACTAAATGCTAGCGATGGGTCTTATGACTGTTTCGCAAAATCATTGATAATAGGAGATGAATTTGGAGGAAAGGTAAATGGTGGCGCAAGCGAATATTTGTATGTTGGCAAAAATGTAAATATAACTGACAATAGAAATCGTTTTTGTTTTTCTGGACAAGAAGATGGCTTTGGGTATTTATCAGTAAAAAATATTGCGCAAGTAGAAATTTCTCCAGAAAATACGCATGTGGCTAAAATAGGCGATTATTTATATCAAAATTATTCTTATATATCTCATGATGATAATATTGTTTATAGAAATGATACGGGGGAATTATTATTTGCATATAATTTACCAAAAGGAAATTATGCAGTCCCATCCTTTATAAGGTCAATCGCTCAAAGGGCATTTAGAGAAACAAATTTAACAAGTATATCATTTGAATATAACATTGAAGAAATCCCACTGGAAGCATTTTATAACTGCACATCCCTTGAATCTGTAACTCTTCCATCAAGCGTTACAAAAATTGGATCAAGTGCGTTCTCCGGTTGTACCAGCTTAACAACAATTAATTTGCCAGAAGGTATTATTGAAATACCTAAATATACATTTTCTCGCTGTACTAGTTTAACTTCAATAATTATACCTTCAACAGTTACAAGTATTGGTGATTATGCTTTCCAAAATTGCAGAAATTTAGCAGATGTAAAATATGCAATTTCTTATGACCTTAACGGTGTTGAGGCAGATCCTATTGAGCGTGTGTTTGTAGCTGCAACACTTAATGCTTCTGGCGGACTTGATGGAAAGGTAACAACAGAAATAACATTGCCAGCAGCACCAACTAACGCAACTAGAACATTCTTAGGTTGGTTTGATGGTTCAGAAATTAAAGAGGCAGGATCGCTATGCACTCCAGCAAGAAGGAAAATCATTGCTGCTTGGGAAGGACTTTTACCTAAATACGTTATCACTTTGGATGCTAATGGTGGAACAGGAACATATACAATCGAGGTTGAACCAGGAAGTTCATTCGTATTCCCAGATTTTACAGGATTTAAAAACGAATCTGGATTCCCATATGAATGGCGTAGTACTGCTACTTATGTTAATGGAACAACTAAATGCTATAGTCCTGGAGCTTCGATTACACCAACTACAGATATGACATTCTTTGTATATTATATGTCTATGTCTAATGTTAAGGCATCTGGTTATATTCAAGGAAGACAAGGTTATACGCCAGAATATATTTTGTCAAAAGAAAATCCAAACTATGGAGATTCAATAGAAGTTACATTTGAAATTCCATCAAAATTTAAAATTTCTCAAATTAGATATTCTGTTGATAATATGAAAAGCTATAAAGTTGTTGAACGTCAATATCCAGTTTGTGGAGAAACAGTAACTGTAACAATAGATAATATATCATATTATATTACATACTTCGAATTTGTTGTTGCTGATGAATATGCCGAATATATCTTTGATTATGAAAGAGAAGGCATAGAACCTGTTACAATTGGTGGATGGTTGAATGATAGTTCATATAAATTTGTTGCACCAAGTTCAAGGATATTGGATGGACAGTCAATTAAAGGTTGGGAAAAACGAAACGTAAGTTATCCTCCTTTTATCCCTAGTGGTAGTGAATTTACTCCTTATACTAACGACAGAACAGCTGGAACATATTATGCAGTTTGGGAAGATGCAAGAATAGTCTCTGGATCTGCTTCAACTAAGAAAGGAAAAGAAGAAGACCTTAGACTAGAAGAAGAATTCATGAGAGGATACTATGATCTTATGAATAAAGCATATAGTGGCGACTATTCTCGTGAAGAAATAGAGGCTATGCAACAAGAATTTATGCAAAGTGACGTATATATTAGATACATGGGTGCAGATTCTGTTTCTTACAATGCATATGTTTCAGGACTTGTTAAATCAGGAGATGTATATATCACATGTGATTCTGCTCTCTTAAAAACTGAGGCATATCAAGTGACAGGCTCAGACGCAGGTTATGCAATTGAACTTTATGAAGTATTAATGAGATATACTAATGCAGAGGATATAAACACATACGAATATTTATATTTAAAATGCACTAAAGGTGTTGACGGAGAAGGCAATACAATATTCTTCAGAAATGAGACAACAAATTCATGTGCTGGACAATATATGGGAATGCAATTGTATATTTGTTTGTCTTGGGAGGTTAATGTCACAATTAATAATGGAATAGATGGGGAAGAACCAACAACTCTTCAACTACATAATGGAGATAAAATTCCATTCCCAACATTATCAAAAGAAGGTTATATTTTTGGTGGTTGGTCTTTAACTGAAAATGGTAGTATTGATGTTAGTGTAGATAGCGCACAAAATCAATATGTAAATTTCCATGACGACAGAACTTATTATCCAGTCTTTTATAAGGAAGTAGTAATTGCTTTTGATTTGAATGGCGGTGAAGGAACGCTTCCTGGTCCAGTAACCACAGCAAAAGGTAGAACTATCTCATTACCAAGTGTTGGTGATATTACTAAGGAAAATTATGAATTCAAAGGCTGGACTCTAGTTAATGAAGAAGGAACTGAACTTATAACATATCAAGCAGGAGATAATTATACATTCAATTACACTGGCGAAAACTTTACATTAAAAGCAAAATGGCACTTTGATGGAATTATCTATTATAGTGATTCTAGTAAATCAGAAAGCATTACATCAGGAAAAGTTACATGGAATAATGGTGCTTGCTTAGCTTCGGGTAAAGAATTTTCAAAAGACGGAAGAGTAGTAATTGGATGGTCTGAAACCCCAGATGCTGATTATCCTACTTATAACTTATTTCTTACGGGTGAGGACATTTATTGTAGTGAACTATATGCTGTTTATGCAAATCAAGCAGATGTTGTTCAAATCAATATAGATTTCACTGGAATTGATGTCACAAGTCTTGGCTTTAATGAAACAGATATTAATTATGGAATAGTTTATAACAGTACAATGTATGTATATGAATTCCCATATGGGAATTATATGTGGAAAGTGCAAGAAGACGAAAATTCTGACTGGTTTATTTTTGAAAAAGGAATGTCTTTAGAAAAACTTAATGGTTATAAGGGACAAACAATTACATTAATAAACAACAGCTCTGAAGGAGAAACGCAATATTAAATAAAAAAACTTGGAATTAACTTCCAAGTTTTTTATGAAAATATGGCTTTAAGGATTATGCCGATGATAAACGAAAGAACGGCAAGCCCTACGGTGCGATAAATTAGCATTCGGGCTTGTTTTTTTTCTTTTTGCAAATCCTTTTTAAAAAGATGTCCTTTAGATTTTAGTGATGTGCAATATATTACGCCTTTTTTGCTATCTGATGCGACAAAGTCAATGTAATTATCTTTTTGCAAACTTTGCATTATGTCGTCGAGTTCAGAAAGTGATAGCGCGTGCTTTTTGTTTGATACAAATTGTATAATTTCTTCAGCAGAAATAAGATGCGAACTTCTGTCCGCACATTTTTCAAAAAGATAAAGCATAATGAGTTTTTCTTTTTGGTCTAACAGCATTAAAAATATTATTAGCAAAAAACGAAGAAAATTTCGCTTTAAACAAAAATATGGTTGACACAAAAGCCAATTTCTTATATAATTAACCGAACTTTTAAATTAATATGGAGGTAAAAAATGAAAAGAACATATCAACCAAAGAAACGCCAAAGAAATAAAGTTCACGGATTTCGCGCAAGAATGAAAACTCAAGGCGGAAGAAATGTAATCAAAAGGCGTAGAAACAGAGGCAGAAAAAATTTAGCTGCGTAAAGTTAGGAGGGCGAAAAAATGTTAAAAAAAGAAAATCGCCTTAAAAAGAACAGTCAATTTTCATACATCTATAAGCACGGTCAAACGAAACATACCCCTATATTGTCCCTTAGTTTTGTTAAAACACAGTATAAACCTTTTAAAGTTGGCTTCACGGTTAGCAAAAAAATCGGCAAAAGCGTTGTGAGAAGCAAAGTCAAACGCAGATTGCGTGAAGCATTTAGGTTATTAATTGATAAAGTAAATGAAAATTATAACTACATTTTTATTGCTAGACCAGGAATTGAGAATGCAAGTTTTCAAGAGATTCAACAAACTATTTATAGTCTTTTGGAAAAAGCAAATTTGATAAACAAAAATTGAAAATTATAAGGCATTATGTCTTAATTTGATATAAAAATGAATAAATTTTTAAAAGTTATCGGTTTTCCATTTAAAGCGATTTACATTGCTTTAATTTATTGCTATAAATGGTGTATAAGCCCATTGCTTCCGCACGTGTGTAGGTTTACACCATCTTGTTCAACTTATGCCTTGCAAGCGGTTAAGGAATTTGGCTTAATCAAAGGTAGTTATATTGCATTTAAAAGACTATGCAGATGTGTGCCTAATGGAAAGAGTGGGTTTGACCCAATTCCGCTCAATATTAAAGGAGATTTAAAATGGCTTATTTAGCTTCAAAATTTTTAGGGGCAGTTGCTCAGCCAAACGGAGTTTGGGAAAAAATTATAATGGCATTCCATAATGGAATTCACAATTATGCTTGGGCCATTATTGTTTTCACAATAGTTTTAAAAGTTATTTTATTGCCACTCGATTTTTTAAACAAATATGTAACAGTTAAAAACACAAAAGTTCAACAAGCAATTCAGCCTGAACTTGAAAAAATTCAAAAGCAATATGGCAATAACAAGCAAATGATTAATCAAAAGACTATGGAGCTATATAAAAAGAACAATTATAGCGTTACTGGGTCTTGCGTCATTATGCTTGTTAATATGGCTTTGACACTAACGATTTTCATAACTTTATTTAGCGGCTTAAATTCAATGGCGGCTTATAAAGTTCAATATCAATATAATGAAATTCAAAAGAGTTATTATTCTCTTAGTGATTATAGCGTAGACAATCTTTCTGAAAAATATTCTTATTATTACAATGAATATGCGGAAAATCCTGCCAACTTAAATGAAGAAGGCAATTTTGATGCAGGACTTGCAAAGATTTATGCGCTTGACAATGTTAAAGCAAATATAGCAACTTATAATAACGAAATCAACAACGCAAACGCGCTACAAAGATACGGAGAGGTTAAAGAAAGTTGGCTCTGGATTGACAATATTTGGAAATCCGACACTCCTTGGACAAACTCTGTTGCAACTTTCAGCGAATATTCTAACAGCGCTAGAGCAACATTTAAAGATGTTTCAATAAAGAATGCGGCTGATGAAGAAATCGGCGTATTATCAGCAAACGATTTAAAGGCTTTAGCTGAAGTGGAATATAATCAAATTATGGACCCAATTAGAGCTTCTGCGGGCAGGGCAAATGGTTATTTAATCGTTGTTATTTTGGCTGCTGGATTAAATTTGATTTCAATTCTTGCATCTCAGGGTAAATTGAAATTTAAGAGAAAGAAAAAGACAACTCTTGAAGAAGAGCCAAAGCAAAAACAACCAGGTGGCTGGTTAATGTTGATTCTTCTTCCTGCAATTATGATTTATATCACATTAATGTATAACGCGGTGTTTGGATTATATATCTTTGTAAGTTCACTTGTATCAACAGCGGCAACACCACTTATTAACTGGATAATAAATATTATCGACAAGAAGAAACAATTAAAAAAAGCAAAAGAAGCGACTGTTTCATACAGTAGAAAAAAATAAGGAGAAAGTTATGTTATTAGAATTTGAAGCAACAGGAAAAAATATTGAAAAAGCAATCGAAAATGCTTTATTTGAACTCAAAGCAGTTCGTGATGATGTTGATATCAAAATTTTAGAACAAGGTGGCTTATTTAAAAAAGCAAGAGTTCTTGTAACAATTTCTGAAGACGCTAGAGAAAAATATTTAAGACGCGAACAAGCAAGGAATTTAGAAGTTGAAGAAACAATAAATGAAGTTATTGATGCTGCTGAAGAATTAGCTAACAGCGTTGAAGAAACTTTTGAAGAGATTGAAAAAGAAATCACAAAAGAAGAAAAGAAAGAACTCAAAGAAGAACAAAAAGAATTAAAAAAGGCAGAAAAAGAAGAACGCAAATTGGCTAAGAAAAGCGAGAAATTGAATGCTGAACAATTCTTGGAAGGCTTTGTAAAAGTTAGCGGTTGCGGCAATGAAGTAACGGCATTAAGAACCGATGATGAAGTTAGAATTGTAATAAATGGAGATAAATCTTCAGACTTAATTGGCTATCGCGGAGAATGTATGAACGCTCTTCAATATATTTCTTCAGTTATTGAAAACGAAAATGCAGACAAAAAAACTCGCGTAATTTTAGATATTGAAAATTACAGGGAGCGCAGAGAAGAAACTTTAAAAGCGCTTGCTCACAGAATGGCAAAAAAAGTTTTGAAAACAGGCAAATCTGCAAAACTTGAACCAATGTGCGCAAACGATAGAAGAATAATTCACACTGAACTTGCCGATGTTGAAGGTGTTTCAACAATAAGCAAAGGAACAGAACCAAATAGATATTTGATTGTTATTCCTGAAAAAAGCGATAATGAATAAATAAAAAATCCATAATTAATTTATGGATTTTTTTATTAACCTAATATCCAACTATCGAAAGCGCTTTCTGTAACTTCGCAAGCATTGATTATGAGTGTAACTTTACAAGATTTAACTAAAAATGTTTCCATATCGTTGCCTTCGCCAGGAATTACTTCAATAACTGGATTTGTTTCGAAGACTTCAATCTTTTCCGTGTCCTTTGTTACTGCGGCTCCAGATATATCATTATAGTTTACTGAGTGAGTTGAATTTGTCCAATTACTTAAATTTCCAACATAATAGAACCAACCATCTCCGCCATCTAGCCATTTATTTGAAAAGCTTAATGTTTTTGCATATATTGCGCTTAACACATTGCTTGCATTATATTCTGTTGTGCCTTGTTCTGCATTTAAAGCGTTGGCAAGTTGTTGCAAATTGAGTTCTTGAACCACTCCATCAATTTCTTTTGTGAATGTGTAATTTAACTTTGCTCTTAACAAAAAGTCTACACTGCCTTCTGCTGCGGATAATTTTGGATTTACAATTTCATATCTGTCATCAAACCTAACATTAGTTTCATTTAAAGAAGAATAATTGCTGCCTTGTTTTTTCAAAAGATAGAAATTTGTTCCGCCTTGGACTGAAATATCTTCATAAGTCATAACAATACCATTTTCAAAAGCAAAATCGCCTTCCATTTTTTGGGTGAATGAGAACCACGCGCTTGTTATTCCTACTATTATAACAGTGATTATTGCGACCATAAAGAAACATAAGAGCAACAATAACCAAAGAAGATTGTGGGCTTTTTTCTTTTTCTTATCTTCTTCACGATAGTTATATCTATTTTTCATATCATTACTATCATAGTTTTTCATAATTCCCCCTAAATTAAATTATAAAAAAATTTCTATAATAAGATTATAGAAAAATTTTTAAATATAGTCAAATAAATTTTATAATGTAATAAATAGCACGCCTAAAGTATCTCGTCCACAATGGCTGGCAATGGTTGAACCGGCATAGTTTTGAATTATTTCTTCAAAGCCATAATCTTTTAAAATTTGCTCAATTTGTGCGTTAATTTCGTCATTTTTAGTTGTAAAAGTTATAAAAACGCGTTTTTTATCAACATTTTGATAGTCTTTTAACAAATCTTTTACATAATTGATAAGAACTTGCTCATACTTGCCCATGTATTTTTTATCGACAATCATCTTGCCGCTTGCAAGTTTAATTTTTGGCTTAATTCTTAAAACATTTGCTCCAAACATTGCAAGTGCAGAGCATCTGCCGCCTTTATATAAATATTTTAAATTGTTGATTACAAATGATGCTTGAACGCGATTTCGTTCTTCTTGCAATTCTAAATAAATTGTCCTAAGGTCTTTGCCTTCGTTGATTTTATCTATGGCAGATAGAACCAGCAAAGCGCAACCTGTGGACAGAGACATACTATCTAGCACTTTTACATTTTGCAATTCTTGAGATGCCATTAAAGCGTTTTCGTGTGATGAAGAAAGTTCAGAAGACAAAGAAATATGAATCAATGCATCGGCATTTAAATCTTTCATTTGTTTTTCGAAAAATTCTTGATAAGCGAGAGCGCTTCTTGCCCCAGTTTTTGGCAATATGCCAGTTGTATCCACATAATTAAAAATTTTTTCAGGACCGATATCAATGCCGTCTTCAAAAGTGTCGTCGCCCAAATTGACATTCAAAGGCATCACGCCAATATTATATTTTTCAACTAATTCCTTTGGAAGGTCTGATGTGCTATCAGTTGTAACAATAATTTTCATATTAACTCCTAATTAATATTTTATAACTAAATACAAAATAGTCAAATTATTAGCCAAAAATTTTATGTATAAAATATGAGAAAATCTGACTAAAATGATTTTTGTTTTGATAAACGATTATATTCACTCTGCCAACGATTTTGCTTGCTTCAACTGGGCCATAATCCATACAGTCATTAGATGCACCTTCGCTTGAGCGATTATCTCCTAGATAGAATATGTATCCTTCATTAATTTCAAGATATTTAATGTCGTTTACTATAACAATTTTACAACCATGCAAATTAGGCTTGTTTATTAATGTTTGAAATTCCATATAAGTAAAATACAAACTTGTGCCTTCTTCTAAATATGGCTCGTCAACAAGTTCAGCTTGAGTGCTTCCTTTTTTAATAATGCTAATTCTATAAGTCCCATTGATTGCGGATACTGCGCCGTTATCTGTGCGGACTATTGCGATTTTATCGCCTTCAGTGGCTATTAAGCGTTTTATAACATATTTGTTTGCATTTGAATTATTTTGAGGATTATGTACAACAATTATATCTCCGCGGCTTGCAGAGGCAAATCTGTTTATGTAAACGCAATCGGAAACATCTTCACTTTCATAGTTGTTGAGAGTTGGCAACATTGAATAACCTTCAACGACTCTTCCAATATATACAAAATTGAAAACGGCAATTAAAGCGATGAAAATTATAAATAAAATAAAAAGAGCCTTCAAAATAGAATGAAGCCATAAAGGAACATCTTTCCTATAAATGTTAACGCGCTTAATATATTGCGTGTCTTTCTTTTTATCGTCTTTTAACATCTATAATATTTTAATTCAACAGCATAATTTTGTCAATAAATAATCAAATAACCTGAACAAATATAAATATTATTGTTTTAATTTTCTTTTTTCTTCGAAAAATGTTGACAAAATATCAGCGCATTCTTCTTTCAAGATTCCGCCTTCAACATTTAATTTATGATTTAAAATAGATTTATTTAATAATTCATTATTAGCAGAAATAGAGCCGCCTGATTTATCGTAAGCACCAAAATAGCAGTTTTTTAATCTTGCATTAAGAATTGCTCCAAAGCACATCAAGCAAGGTTCCAAAGCTGTCTCTTATACACATCTCCGAGCCCACGAGACTAGGCATGATCT
>URAC01000014.1 GCA_900545735.1 uncultured Bacillota bacterium
AGTCTCGTGGGCTCGGAGATGTGTATAAGAGACAGGTATAAAGGGTTTTACTATGAGTGTAATTAAAGTTAGTGATTTAACAAAAGATTATGGTTCTGGAAGAGGTGTCTTTGATGTTTCTTTTGAAATAAACAAAGGCGAAGTTTTTGGATTTTTGGGGCCAAATGGGGCGGGAAAATCTACAACAATTAGGCACTTAATGGGCTTTTCTAAGCCTGAAAAAGGTGAAACATATATTTTGGGAATGCCATCTTTTAAAAATTATTATAAATTTTTAAACAAAGTTGGCTATATTCCTGGCGAAATTGCATTGCCACAAGGGTTGACAGGTTGGCAATTTATTCGAATGATGCAAGATATGCAAAAAATACATAATGAAAGCCAATTAGCAAAAATGCTTGACCTTTTTGAACTTGATGATGTTGTGCTTAAAGGTGAAACAAAGCGTATGAGTTTAGGCGTAAAAAGAAAGCTCGCCATTGTTGTTGCGTTTATGAGCGACCCAGACATTTTGATTTTAGACGAGCCAACAAGCGGACTTGACCCAGTTATGCAAGAAGTTTTTATTCAACTTATTAAGCAAGAAAAAGAAAGGGGCAAGACCATTTTGTTGTCAAGCCATATTTTTTCAGAAGTCGATGCCACTTGCGATAGAATTGCCATTATCAAAGATGGAAAAATTGTGTCAGAATTTGTTGCCGATGATTTAAAGCACGCATCAACAAAATTTTATAAAATAGATTTTTTCAATAATGAAGATTATCAAGACTTTAACAAGATTTGTAAAGACGGAAAAATAATTAAAATTTTAGATAAAAGTGAAAACGAGCTTTGGGTTTATATTGCCGTTGACGACAAACACATTAATTTGTTGATTGAATTATTGTCTTATTTGCCAGTTAAAGAATTTTCTAACATTAAAGAATCTTTGGAAGATTATTTTATGAAATTTTATAAGGAAGATAAAGATTTTGGAGGTGCATTATAATGGAAACGATTGAACTTCAAAATTTGACAAAAGATTATGGTGAAGGCCGCGGCATCTTTGACATCAATTTAAAAATTGAGCAAGGTGAAATGGTCGGATTTGTTGGAACAAACGGCTCTGGCAAAACTACAACTATAAGAAATATAATGGGATTTTTAAAACCAACCAGCGGGCACGCTTATGTTAATGGGTTAGAAACTTGGCACAATGCTAGCGAAATTGCAAAAAATATAGGATATGTTCCAGGGGAAATTGCATTTCCCGATTTGCCAACAGGCACGGCATTTTTAAAGAGTCAAGCGGAATTTTTAGGCGTTAAAGATATGTCTTATGCAAACTATTTAATTGAAAAGTTGCAATTAGACCCTAAAGCCAATTTGAAAAGAATGAGCAAAGGAATGAAACAAAAGACTGCATTAGTTGCAGCATTAATGAACAATCCTGAAATTTTGATTTTAGACGAGCCAACAACTGGGCTTGACCCACTTATGAGAATAGCCTTTTTAGATATTATTAAAGAAGAACATAAAAAGGGCAAAACAATTTTAATGAGCAGTCATTTGTTCAATGAAATGGAAGACAGTTGCGATAGGGTTGTTTTGATAGATCACGGCCGTATAATCGCTATTGCAGATATGGACAAAGATGTAAGAAATCGTCCTTGCAAAGATTTTAAAATTGAGTTTAAAACGCACGAAGATTATGAACAATTTAAAAAATTAGATTACAAAGTTATTAGGGACCAGGAACAATACAATCAAGTTACAATAAACATAAACAATGATGAAATAAATAAACTTTTTAAAAGCTTACATAATTTTGATGTTAAGTTTATTGCGGAAGTTAAATATACACTAGAAAAGCATTTTAAAAATATTTTATTGAACAATAAAATTTTAGAAAATAAGTTTAAGGAGGGAAATTGATATGTTTAGCAAAGCACTTTTTAAACAGACTTGTAAAGCAAATGGCTTGATGTGGGCAATCATAACTATTGCTGTTTGTTTTATGCTGGCTTGCGTTATGTTAATTTCTGGAAGCGGAAATATTTCAGCTATGACAGAAGGAATCAGCGACACTATTATTGACAGCACGATTGAAGCCTATATGAAGAAAAGAGCAATCAATTATTATGAAATTTCTTCATCTGCATTGAATGCTTTTGATAAATATTATATGGAAGAATATGCTGTAACTGGCGACCCAGCCACTGCTTATGTAAATGCAATAAACAAATTGAGTTTGTATACTTCAGCAGTAATTGAGTCGCTCGGCTATGAAGCAGGCAGCAGCGAAGCACAAGAAATTGAAGGGGTTATCTTTTTTGTTTTAAACCCTAATCATCAATTTGATGCACAATACACTGCGGTTGGCGAAACTGCACCTGCATATGACTTGTCTTCAATCACTTCTAGTGAACGACAAGAATATATTTCAGATTATGCAAGGAACAATTCTTCAATATTTTTGGCAGCAAATATGATTAATGAAGAAAATATTGATAAAATTTTAAATCAATTAGCGGCTTTTAAAATAACATTAGAAAAATACGCTGAATATGGCTATGCCGGAGCAGAAGGATATCAAAATATAAAATCCATTTCTCAAGATTCACTTGTTACATATATTGCTAGATATAACTATGAATTTGGTCTCATAGATACATCATCTATGACAGAATTAGAAATTGCTGCCAAACAAAAGGAAATCAAAAATAGCATAGAAAGCGATATTACTTCCAGTTTTATTTCCACTTTGCCAAAAGATGTTTCTGATGGGCTTTCCGAGCTTGGCGAAATGGATATGTATAGTATGATAATCGGCTCTATTTTCTTTAAAATGGCAGGCTTGTTATTGCCAATCATCTATATGATTATGGTTGCAAACAATATGATTGCAGGTCAAGTTGATAGTGGCTCTATGGCATATATTTTATCGACATCAACAAAAAGGAAACAAGTTGTCTTTACTCAAGCATTGTATTTAGTTTCTTCATTATTTGCAATGTTTGCATTGACAACGATAACAAGCGTTGTGTGCTTAAAAATTGTCAATTTAAAAACTGTGGGATTGGACTATGTAGATTTGATATTATTAAATCTTGGAGCATTTTTGACGATGTTTGCAATGAGTGGAATTTCCTTTATGGCTTCTTGTCTATTCAATAGGAGTAAACATTCTATGAGTATTGGCGGCGGCTTAAATATGTTCTTCTTGGTTGCATCAATGCTTGGACTATTTGGTTCAAAAATTATGCCTTCAGTTGTAAGACTGAGCTCTTTAAATTTCTTCAATTATGTAACAATCATAAGTTTGTTCGACGCTGATTCAATTTTGGCGGGGACAACTACATTTATTTGGAAACTGGCAATACTTGCTGGAATTGGAATAATCTGTTACATAATTGGAAGCATTAGATTTCAAAAGAAAGATTTGCCGTTATAAAGCATAAAAAATCCACCAAATTGGTGGATTTTTTTATGGTTCTAAAGTGTTGGATTTTTTAAGAATAGTATTTTTAACTGTTGTGATTGTATCAAAATATTTGTTTTTAATATTTTGTTTTCTTAAATAAATTTCTTTCATGCTTTCTTCGTTTAATTCTTGAGAAGTAGCAAATTGTTTAAATTCTTTTAACTCTTCAACGCATTCTTGAGAATTTTTTAACAGTTCTTGCTTTTCTACAGTTTTTGCACCTTTTCCCCAAACTGTGTTGTAATCTTCCATAATTTTAATAGTCTTGTCTGTGTTATTTATCAAAGTGTTAAAGTTGTTAACCATTATTTCTTGATTTTTCGCTTTTTCCGCTTCTGCCTTTTTTGCTGCTTTATCCACTTTTTCTTGTTTTGGAGCTTTTTCTGTAACTGTTTTTTTCTCTTTAGTTTTTTGTTGTTTTTTGCTTTTTTCTTCAACTTTTTCTTTAGATTTTTCTGCAGACTTGTTTTTCTTGGCATTTTTTCTATTTTTCATAGAAGCTGCTATATAATCTTTGGCGCTTGCCATTGTTGGAATGCCAACCGCAAAGAACAACAAGCCAGAAAGAATTGTAACTATCAAAGGAATGCCAGGAGCTAAGAATGATGCAAGGCAAAGTGCCAATGCTGCCAAAGCAGTGAATCCGCCAATCAAGATTTGCCATAAAGGCTTTTTGTTGTTGCTTTTTCCTTTCTTTTCTTCTTGCTTATCTTGTTTATCATTGTTGTTGCTGTTGTTGTTTTGCTGAGTGTTTTCTTCAGCCTTTTCTTCAGTCTTTTCTTCAGTTTGCTCTTGCTCTTCGACTGGTTGTTGCCCTTCAGCTTCTACTTGTTCTGGTTGAGTGTTTGCAAGTGTTTCAGTGCTATCGTTAATGACAATATCATTGTCAACATTGTCATCGACATTGCTTGCAATTCCCATAGTTAAATCTTCTTTTTCAATGTTGCTTTCCAAAGTGCTAATTCCAAATTTTACGCCAGGGTTAGTTAAACTTTTGATTGACTCAACTTGCAAACTTTCGATATTTTCATTTGTTTCGTCAACAACTTTTTCGCCTGAAAGATATTTTTCTGGCAAAAATTCTACAATTTCATTTACAATTTCAGGGCTAACGCCATCAAGCAATTTTGAATTTTTAGATTCGCCAACTTTTTCATTGGATTTGTCAAATCTTACAATAATATCTTTTTTGCCGGTTTTGCCAGATTCGTCCATATCTGGAACTATTTTTAAGCCAGCATAAACTTCTTTCAATTCAACGCCGTCACCGACAAGGATTCTGTCACCATACAAGGCAATTCTTAAAGATTGACCTTTTTTGCCGATGTTTGTCCATTCTTTAACTTTTATATTAGGTGTTCCGTTTTCTTCCAAAGTTTTTAAGTTCTCAAACATTTGGGCAGGAAGGGCACATCTCTTTGCTTTTTTGCTTGCTCTAAGTTTAATTGATGCATTTTCGTTTTTTGTTAACTCAACAATATTTTTTGGAAGGTCAACATCTATAAATTTATCTTCAAGCGCAAGAAGGGTTGTTTGAACTCCGTTCTTATCGTGAACGATTCCGTTTGATTTGATTGTTAAATTTCCAAAGGATTTTACATCTAAATTTTCAAGCTGAAAAGAGATGTCTTCGTTGGCATACATAGTTGTGTTTTTAATCTTGTAAACATCATAATTTTCATTTCCGCCATCTGAAAAAATTTGCAAATCTTTTAATGATTCAGTATTTTTATTGACCATCAAATACATTTGACCGTTTTGATTGATTATAGAACAAATTGGCGTTTTGTCATCTGTCAAATTTTTACCAAAATTTATGATGTTGTCAAATTCGCTAAAATTAACCTGTTGAGCGCCAATAAGTGAATATTTTCCGCTATCAAGTTTTTTTTGAGGAATTTCAAATGAATTTTTAGTCATAATGTTCTCCTTTCATTTATAATGTTGAAATTATAACAAAAAATTTAGTTAATGTCAATATATAATCTTAAGGCATTAAAAACGCTAAATTAGTTTAAAAAAGTTATAAAAAATAGTTGCAAAAGATTTTTTTTTATGCTAATATAGTGGCGAATTGGAGATTATCCAAAATTTTTTTAAGGAGAGATATTAAAAATGGCAAAGGAAAAATTTGACAGAAGCAAACCACACGTTAACATTGGTACTATCGGCCACGTTGACCATGGTAAAACTACTTTAACTGCAGCAATCACTTTCTATAGCTCATTAAAGGGCAATGCAGCAGCTATGAAGTATGATGATATCGACAAAGCGCCTGAAGAAAAGGCAAGAGGTATTACAATTAATACTGCTCACGTCGAATATCAAACAGATAAAAGGCACTACGCTCACGTAGACTGCCCAGGACACGCTGACTATGTTAAAAATATGATTACAGGTGCAGCGCAAATGGATGGAGCAATCTTAGTTGTTTCAGCCGCTGATGGTCCTATGCCTCAAACAAGAGAACACATTCTTCTTGCTCGTCAAGTTGGCGTTCCTTATATCATTGTTTTCATGAATAAGGTTGACCAAGTTGATGACCCAGAACTTCTTGAACTTGTTGAAATGGAAATTAGAGACCTTCTTTCATCTTATGGATTCCCAGGAGATACAACACCAATCATTAAAGGTTCAGCTCTTAAAGCTCTTGAAGCTTGCCAAGCTGGAGATGTTAATAGTGAATGGTGCAAACCAATTCAAGAACTTCTTGATGCAGTTGACGCATATATTCCAGAACCACAAAGAGATACAGATAAACCTTTCTTGATGCCAGTTGAAGACGTATTCACAATCACAGGTCGTGGTACAGTTGCAACAGGTAGAGTAGAAAGAGGAACTGTTAAAGTAGGCGACACAGTTGAAATTGTTGGTATGGGTTCAAACAAACAAACAGTTATCACTGGCGTTGAAATGTTCAGAAAACTTCTTGATGAAGCTCGTGCAGGAGATAACGTAGGTCTTCTTCTTCGTGGAATTCAAAGAAACGAAATCGAAAGAGGACAAGTTCTCTGCAAACCAGGTTCAATTAAACCTCACACAGAATTCAAAGCTGAAGTTTACGTTCTTAAGAAAGAAGAAGGCGGACGCCACACACCATTCTTCAATGGCTATCGTCCACAATTCTATTTCAGAACAACAGACGTTACAGGAACTATTGAACTTCCACAAGGCGTTGAAATGGTTATGCCAGGCGACAATGTTAGCATGACAATCAAACTTATCACACCTATCGCTATTGAACAAGGATTGCGTTTCGCTATCCGTGAAGGTGGTAGAACTGTTGGTTCAGGTGTTGTTTCAGCAATTATCGCTTAATCGAAATAGAAATTAAAAAGCACTCACAATCGTGGGTGTTTTTTTGTTGATTAGCAAAAGTTGGGGAGTTTTTGCATATATATTTATGTGAGATGTTATAGAGAGAAGAAAAAACTCTCGGTGAAGCAAAAAACGGGGATTGTCATTGCCGTTATTCTTCTTTTTGTTATTGGAATATTGTTATATATTGAATATGTAGTTAATCCAATTATTTTACAAACAAGTGAAGCAAAGGTTAATGCTTTGGCGCAAAAGGCGGTTGGAAGTGCAATTTTTGAAGTTGTCAGCGATACAGATATTTATGGAAATTTAATAAATATTAACAAAGATAATGATGGAAATATAACAATGATATCCACAAATGCCATTCAAATGAACTTGCTTGCAAGGCGGCTATCCAGGCTGGCGCAGCAGAAACTGGACGAGATTGGCAGCCAGGGGATTAAAATTCCGATTGGAACATTCAGCGGAATGCCAATTTTGGCGGGTCGTGGACCTTCAATAACTATAACAGTAACTCCGATTGGGGCGATGTCTACGAAATTTCATAGTGAATTTACGCAAGCGGGGGTCAATCAGACTTTGCACAAGATTTATGTAAATTTATCTGCTAGTGTAAGCATAGTTTTGCCTACTGCAAATTTAAAAATTCAAACAAATACTCAAGTTTTGATGTGTGAAAGCATTATTGTTGGAAAAGTCCCAGAAGCATACTTAAATTCATATTCTTTAGATGAAATGATGAATTTAATTCCAAGGACTTAAAAACCTTTAAAATCCAAATAATTTTGCATTTTTATTAAAACTATATATTGACAAAATTGTAATTTTGTTTTATACTCCTTGACAAGGAGTGAGATATGAAAAGATTATTAGTTTATTTCTCAGTTTTAGTAGGTTGCCTTTTTGTAGGCTTGACAACATACTATATGGTTAAAGATTATGATGAATTTGTGGTCTATAAAAAAGATGGAACAGCTATAGGTATCTCAGCTGATAGCGATTTTTATATGAATGTTGGCGAAACTGAGGAACTTAAAGCGGTTGTTAATAAGCAAAGCGAAGACACTGAAATTTTGTATACATTTGATACAGAAGGTGTTGCTACTTATGACCTTGCTACTGGCACTTTAACTGCAGTTAAGGGTGGAACAACTAAACTTAAAATCTATACAAATAAAGATTCATTAGGTTTCTACGAATTTGACATTTCAGTTGGCGATGGCTCAGACAACAGTGGCTGGATTATTAAAAGCGAAGAAGATTTAAAAGCAATCGGCTCTGTAAGAGAATATGCTGCAGGAAATGCTGTTTGGGAACTTTCTGATACTTATGAATTGCATAATGATATTGAACTTACTGGTGAATGGACACCTATTGCTGGCAATTTTGTTGGAAGCCAACTTCAATATTTCACAGGTAAATTCAAAGGCAATCAACACATAATTAAAAACTTGACAATGACACAAGACAACTATTATGGTGGATTGTTTGGTGCTATTGGTGAAATGGCTGAAATTACAAGTTTGAAATTGGACAATGTAAACATCAGCGGATATTACTATTATTGCGGTGCACTTGCTGGACTTTCAGAAGGCGCAACAATCGATAGAGTTCAAGTTACAAACGCTAAAATAACAGCAAAAGCTTGCACAACTTTAAATAAATTGACATTTATCAAGGGATTTGACGAAGAAGGAAAGCCAATAACTGCAATCCAAGATGAAAACAACATTGGTGGACTTGTTGGCTTGAATAGAGGTTACATTTCTGGCTCTATGATAAATCACAGCAAAATTTCACTTTCAACATTTAGCGGAACAATTATTGTTGCAGTAACAAACGATGTTGAAACATATTATTCATTAGGCGGAATTGTTGGATATAACCTTGGTGGTGAAATTCACAACAACAAAGCAACAGTCGTTTATAGCATTGCTTCAGGCATAGCAAATGACATTGACACTGCAAAATGTCAAGTTGGCGGAATTATTGGAACATCATATATCCACAATCCAAATTCAAACACATTCACAACAGAAAAAGACAAAGAGGTTGTTTATGCTATTGTTATGAACAACTTAGCGATAGTAAATTATGACAATGTAACAGCTAGAATGGGCGGCATTATTGGACAACTTGCTTTTGCAACTCCAAGCGTAATTATTCCAGGTTCTATTGAAATTACTCAAGAACTTAAAGATACAGTTGCAAGAATGAACACAAACATCGCAAGTAGAGTTTCTGGAAACTTCTTCTATGCTAACGGATTAACAAGTTTAACAGCAGAATATGCAAATTGCGCGGAAAAGGGACTTGCAGACCTTAAAAATATTGAAACATTCAAAAATGCAAATTGGTCAATCAGCACTCCAGAAAACGCTGATGAAAAAACTCCTGCTTGGTTAATCGTAAATGGTGAAACTATTGCAGAAGTAAACTTAGAAGGTATAAACGAAGAACACGCTTATTCTTTGACAGTAATTGAATTAAACCAAGAAAATTTTGCAGAATATGTTGCAAAAATGATGAAAAATTCAGATAAGGCTTCAGATAGGGCTGCGCAAAAATATTGGCTTTCAAGGGAATATAAATTAACATCAGACATCGATTTGAGCGTTTCATTCCCAACTTGGACACCAATTTCATATAGAGAAAGCGACCCAACATTTAGCGGAGTTTTTGATGGCAATGGACACACAATTAAAAATATGAACATTGTAAATATCAAAAATGTTGACACAAACGAATTAAATTATGTTTCAGTTGGCTTCTTTGCAAGCATTGGAACTGCAGGAATTGTTAAAAATGTCAAATTTGACAATGTAAGAATTGATATGGCTAACTGCGGCGGAGCAATCGCTGGAATTAACTTCGGATTGATTGAAAATTGCCAAGTTGTTGATGTAAAAATTGCTGACGCTATAAAAGCTGGCTTCGTTGTTGGATATAACAAAGGAGTTATAAGGACAACAAAAACAGTTAGCGCAGGTGAAGAAGAACTCTTGCAATACACTGTTTTGGCAAGCACAACAAATACAAATTCAATTACAAACTTGAACACATCAAATAGCATATTCCTAGGCGGCGTTGCTGGATATAACGAAGGCAAAATTGTTGGAATTAAAATTGAAGCAAACTTCGATATCTCAGGCGCAACAATCACAGAAGGCGCACTCCTTAAAATGATTGGTGGTATCGCTGGCTATAACGGCGGAGAAATCATTTCAAGCGCAGTTGAAAATGCTAATATCAAAGATATGTCAAGAGTTTACACATATATCGGCGGAATTGCAGGCCTTTCAAATGGCTTGATTGAAAAATGCCACGCTGGACTTGCTGGAGATGGATACTCAGTTTCAATCATTGCAGAACTTAACCAAGCAAACAATATGGTTGGTGGACTTGCTGGACAACTTTCAGTTAACGCAACAATCAAACAATCATTCGTTAAAGCGGATATGACAGCATTCTATGTTGGAGGTATCGCAGCAAACTTGTTCGGAAATGTTACAGAATGCTACGTTCTTGGAACAATCACAGGAGAACACGTTGGAGGCATTTCAGTTAACGTTTCATTGTCAGATAAACAAGCAGTTGGCGGATATGTTGCAGATTGCTATGTAAAAGCAAACCTTGTTGGAAATTCAAACAGCGCTAAAGTTGCAGGACTTTCAACATATATTGTTCACCCAGGAAAATTTGAAAGAATTATCATTGCAGCAACTTTCTCAGGTGTTGGCGACAAATACTTTGAATCTTACACAGACACAAGAACTGGATTCTACAACTTTGTTAATAGTTTTGCAGGAACAAAATTAGGAACAATCTATAACATCATAATTGATGAATCTCTTGTTAAATCAGAAGATAAAGTCATCAAAAACGGCGGAGCAATTAACTATAACAACCAATCTGTATATTACACAGATTCAGTAACAATCAAGAGCGGCGAATCTTTCTATACAGAAAAGGGATTTAGTATGACAGAAGGCAGCATTTGGTATATGCCTGCTGGCGCAGATACTTTCCCAGAACTTAGAAATGCAAATATTGATGGAAATTATCAAAATGCTGTAGCCGCAACATCAGAAGAATTGCCAGAAGAAACTATTCCTTCAGAAGTTGAATAGTTTAACAAAAATTGGCAATAATAAAATTATTACTCCGGGAATTTCCCCCTTTACAAAAAAAATCGAAGTTAATCGCTTCGATTTTTTAATATAAAAAAAGCACCGTATGGTGCTTTTATTATTTGTCTTCTTTTTTTGCTTTGCCTTCGGCTTCATCGAGAAGTTGATAGTATTTGTCAAATACTTTTATTGCAATTTCTTCGTTTGTTTCAACAACAAGATATGAATTGCCATCTTCGTCGTATTCTACAACAAATACAATCGCTTCATCGTCAGCAACTCCTTCCATTTCATCAATAGGTTTCAAAATTGCATAAATTCTTTCAGATTCAGGAATTATAGCAACTTGTTCAAACTTGATTTCCTTGTCGTTTTCGTCAAAAAGTGAAATTGGTTCGTCATTGTTTTCGTCTAATAATAAATCTACAATATCAACAACTTCTTCTTTGTGTTCGTGTTTGTGGTCATGACCGCAGTTACATTCTTTTGCCATTTTAACCTCCATTGGCTTAGTTATTTTGCAAATAACTTTCTAATATTAAGGTCGCGGCGACCTTGTCTATAACTTCTTTACGCTTTTCTCGCCTTACTCCAGCGGAAATTAAAAGTTCTTCCGCCTCAACAGATGTCAGCCTTTCATCAACATATTTAACTTCAATTCCAGAATATTCTTCTAGTTTAGAGCCAAATTGACGCGTTTTTTCAGCCCTTGCTCCCTCTGAGCCGTCCATATTCAAAGGCAAGCCCATAACAAACAAGTCTACATCATTTTGCTTGGCAAGATTAGAAATATAAACAATGTCTTGCTCGCTATTTTTACACTTATATGTTTCTAGACCGTTTGCAATCGTTCGAGAAAGGTCTGACAACGCAATTCCAATTCGAACATCGCCATAATCTAGCCCCATAATTCTTTTAAAGTGTAATTCTAACCTCACGATATGATTATTTCATATAATAAAATTTTTTGCAAATAATTTTTAATATTTTCTAAATTTTGGTACAAAATAATTGATATACAGGGCAAACGAAAGATATAATGATATATTAATAAACAATGTATTGTTAATAACAAAAAACGCAAAAAGAAAAGTTTTTAAAAAAAATTGTTAAATGTGTTTGACTTGTTTACAAAATGTATTTTATAATAAAGTAACTTGTGAAGGGGGTCATTCAAAAGAACGGCGGAAAAAGGTTTGAAGTTTGTCCTAACTGAACTTCCACGAAAACAAGGAAATAAAAAAGGAGTAAAATTATGAATAAAAAAACTAAAAGTTTTGCAGTTGGTTTAGTAGCCGTACTTTGCTTCTTATTAGTTTTTGCTATCGGCTTTGGTGTAACTGGAGCTTGGTATCAAGCACAACGTAGAGCAACTGGTACAGTTAAAATGGACCAAGGAATTTATCTTA
Source organism: uncultured Bacillota bacterium (assembly GCA_900545735.1). Lineage (GTDB taxonomy): Bacteria > Bacillota > Clostridia > Christensenellales > UBA1242 > UMGS687. Next base: position 12,324 of record URAC01000014.1, read on the forward strand.
AATTTACAAATCTTCAAACACTTACTAATGGAACTGATGGAGATTTGACAAACAAAATGGGAGGACAACTTCTTAAAGAAGACGGAAATGCATTAACAGATCTTTCTGTTGTTCCTGCACAATTAGTTACTATTAAAAATCCAACACTCGCAGCAGCTGATAATAGCGTTCCATTCTATGCTAGAGTTAAAGTAACTTACACAGCTAAATACTTCACAGATGCAACTAGAACAGATTTAGAAGATGAAGCAGTTGCAATCAGTGCTGAAACAATGCAACAACTCTTCGGAACTGATTTAGATGGTCAATTAAAACCAGGAGCAGAATGGGTAAGAGTTGGTGACTACTTCTATTATGGAGCTGGCACAGTATTAACAGCTATGGCAGCTGGTGATGGAGACCACGCATTATTTGCTGATGGTAACTTACAATTTGCTGATTGGACAGCAGGAAGAACAGATGTTGAAGCTGGTGGCCCAACAGTAGTTGTTGGTGAAGATCCTGATGGTGAAGGTCCTGAAACTGCACCTGTAAAAGAAATTGGACAAGTTATTGTTACAGTTGACATTGAAGTAATTCAATCACAAAACATGACAAACGAAGCTCTTGCAGCAGCTGGCTGGACAGGAGTTACAGTAGCTTAATTAAATTTTAAGCAATTTACAGAAAAAACAACATTTAATGTTGTTTTTTTTGTTTTATTTCACAAAATATGTTATATATCTTTTAGGAAGATTTGAAATGAAACTATTAAAGAAAACATCATTAGCATTATTATCATTTTTATTTGTATTATCAATGGCACTTGCTTTCAACACAAATTTAGAAAGCGTTTTTGCCGACACATATTCTATAAGCATAGGGGGAACGCCTTACACATCTTTGCAAGATGCCATTGATGCCGTACCTTATGACACTGAAACTGAAATTCAAATTTCAGGCAATATTTCTGTTGCTAGCGAAATAACAATAGCGGGCGACAATGCGCTTGGAATAAAAAAGTTAATATTAAACTTTGTTGCAGACACCAACATAACAAGAGCAAACACAGATAAATTTATAATGCTAAATATAAATTCATTATCTAATGTAACCATCAAAACATCAAACAACGCTAAAGTCGTTTTTGATGGAAACTTGCAATCGGAAGCATTGGAAACGATTAATTCAAGCACTCAATGCAGCATAATAAGCATATCAGGCTCAACATTTTCTATAAATGGAGATATAACTTTCCAAAACAATTATTCATATAGAGGTGGTGCTATCAATGCACTTGAATCCTCTAAAATAACGCTAGATGGCATAACTTTTCAAAATAATAAAGTACAAAACAATGGTGGGGCATTGAATTTCGCAGGTTCAACTGCAAGCATAAATAATTGCCAATTTTTGAATAATATTGGCGGTGCGCGCGGCGGAGCAATCGTTTCGCAAGGCACATTAACGCTAACAAATTCTAATTTTGATGGAAATATTTTGCAAGGCTACACGCACGATATAAATTCAAAAATTCACGGTGGAACTTTGACAGTTATGGGCGGAACGACCACTATAACGAATTGTGAGTTTAAGAATAGCGTTGCAGATTGCGTGAAAGATGAAAGAGTTATGGGCTATGGTGGTGCAATAGAAGTTTACAATTCTGGCACGCTGAACATAATTTCTGCAAGTTTTGACAACAATGAAACTGATTATGGCGGTGCGATTGCGGTTACTGGCGGAACACTTAACATAACAGATATGACAATGACAAACAACACGGCATTAAAAAATGGCGGTGGAATTTATCACAATGGTGGAACTGTTAAGATAAACAACGGAACAATAAGCGACAACACTGCAACTGAGTATGGAAACGACATTTATTGGGTTGCAGAAAAGACAAGTGCAAGTTACATTTCTGCAAACATAGCAAGTGAAAACATAGGGCAATCAATTTATGTAACAAAATATTTGGCAGTTGGTGAAAATTTTGCGCTTGGAAATGGTTCTTCAATATGTTTTGCAAACGATATATATGTTATTGTCAATGAAAAACTTTTGACCACAAATCCAATAAAACTTTATGCCGAGAACACAGATGACAACGATTTGGTGGGTGAAAATCTCGTTTATTTTAAAAATCAAGCGGCGATTACTCAAGATGTATTTATGCTTAGGGACCCAACATATTCACTTGTGCTCCCTGCGGGTTATGAAAGCCTTTCAGAGCCTTATTTGCTAGTTAGTGCGGAATATATCGTTGAATTTTATCAATATTATGATGCTGAAACGGACACTTATTACAATAAAATAGGCTCAACTCAAAAAGTTCCTTTTGGTGCAAGCGTAACACCACCAACAACGGAAGAGGTCGGCACTCGCGAAGGGTTCCGCTTTGGCGGTTGGAACACAACAGACTACACTTATGTTACTGACCACTTGACAGTATATGGAATTTGGGGCGTTGAAATTGAAATTTCTTATAAGATATTCAACGACAGCACAAATTCTTGGGAGTTAGTGGATTCTGAAATAATAGTTTCTGGCACAAAGCCAACCAATTTCCCAACAATTCCGCCTAAAACAGGCTACACTGTTCACCCATCGTATTGGGCGTATGACACGGAAGGTTCAACGGCATACAACAATGAAAATATAGATGATGCGACAACTTTATATGCGATATATGTTCCTGATGTGTTGAAAGTAACATTTATACACGAAAACGGCACGACTGAAGAAATTGAAGTGGAATACAACACTGCATTTACTGCGACGATTCCAACAATCGCATCTAAAACTGGCTACGACCAAGTAACCCCTTATTGGGCTTATGATGAGGCGGGCGAAGAGCCTTTTGATGCAAGCAGGTTAATAAAATCTAATTTTAATCTGTATGAAATTTATGTGATTAACAAGTACACAGTTGAATTTTATGTAAATTATTATCACAATTTAAATGCTGAAGGCGGCAAAGAACTTTTAGAAAACAAAAAAATTAGTGAAATTATATGCAATTATAATGACATAGTTTCTTCTTTCCCAAATTTACCAGTCAACGCTGCGTTTACACAAAATTCAGTTGTTTGGAATTACAACAACGCACCAATCACTGAAAATTTAGTAATTTATGGCGATATTGATATCAATGTATATCTTGTTAAGTTTGAGGCTGACGGCGAGATTATAAATTCATACAACATTGAACACGGCAAAACGCTAACTGAAATTCCTGAAATACCAGAAAAGACGGGATACACGCAAACCGCGCCAGTTTGGACTTTGGAAGGTGCTAGCACAACCGATGCCGTTACATCAAACAGGACATTCAAAGCGAAATATACGCAAAATATTTATACTGTAACCTTTATTTTGCCAGATGGCAATAGGGTTGAGCGCAATGTAAGGCACGGCGAAACTGTTGATGGCGACAACATCATTCAAAAGAACTTTGGTGAACTTGTTCGCTTTGATAAATCGCTGGACAACATAACTGCAGATTGTGAAATCAAAGTTTCAAAAATCAATTTATTTATGTGGATTATGATTGCGTTTGGTTGCATTTTGTTGATTATACTCTTAATAATTGTTATTAAAATCATCAAAAAGAAGAAATTGCAATCGATAGCGCGAAAGAAGCACAAGCAAGCAAGGCGTGTTGGTCCATTTGTAACTGGAGATGATGAATAAAAAACTGGCAATAGCCAGTTTTTTTGCGGCATTGCCGCTTTTTATTTTAATTAGATTATAAAAAATAAATATTAGTTCATTTACGACGCTCGACAATTTTATCTTGTCGTGCTACCGCGGAAATAAGCGACGATTTTCAAGATTTGCTGATTACGACACACGCAGAAAAAAAGAGAGACTGCCATAGGCACTCTCTTTTAAATTTTAAAAGGTTGTGCTACCGCAACGCCATACGTCGTTTCTTTTAATTGACAGATAGTTAATACCGCAAGCACTTGCTTTGTTTTAAAAATAAAACAAGCGGAGCCTAATTTTCAAACTGAAAATTATTCTCCGCACGCAAGTGCTTGGCGCAGAAGGAGGGATTTGCTCCGCTTTGCTAGCATTTCGCTGTGGGTCGATGCTCGCTTTCACGCCGGCGCTAAAAAACTTGCCACTGGCAACTTTTTTTACGCTTAGTTCAAATCCCAATAAAATAACCGACCACATATAACTACGAAGAAACAACTTCGCACGAGAGTACCGACCGAAATTGCGAAGCATATTTCGCGTTTGGTCGGTAAAAAGGAAATTGCGAGCGTAAGAGCTCGACAATTTAAAATTCAAGCGGTTGTGCTACCGCGACGCCAATCGTCGTTTACTTTAACTAACTAATTACTAATACCGCAAGCCATTGCTTTTTTTTGTTTGCAACAAAAAACAGAAGGCAACGCCTTCTATCCGCAATGGCTTGGCTGGGGTACTAGGATTCGAACCTAGGAATGTGGGAGTCAGAGTCCCATGCCTTACCGCTTGGCGACACCCCAATGCAAGTGATAAATCACTTGGACAGAATTATTTTAACACACTTAATTTAGAGTTGCAATAATTTTACTCAAATATGCTATTTGCTGCTTCTAATGCTAGTGGAATTAAAATATCTTTGCCTTTTAATTCTAAGCGTGAAAGACTACCGATGTCCCATACATCAGAAGACAAGTTGTCACCAGTATAGAAAAAAGTCATAAAATTAACATTTCTAAATTTTGCCATAGCAGCCATACCGGCACATTCCATTTCAACGCAAATAGCTCCTGCATTTTTGCGTTTTTCAACTTTTTGTTTTGTTTCTCTGTAAAACGCGTCTGTTGTCCAGGTTTTTCCAAGTTGATACTTTATATTTTTGCTATCAAAAAAATCGCATAAATTTTTTACAAGTTTTTTATCCAATTCAATTTCGTCGCTTGGTGGCGCGTAATGATAACTTGTGCCTTCATCTCTTAAAGCAGCATAAGGAACAATGATTGAACAAGCGTTGAGCGGAATTAATGAGCCGCAAGAACCAAAAAGCAATATATTTTCAACTCCAAGTTCTATCACTTCTTCAAAATTGCTGACGCAGTATGGCTCTCCTATGCCCGCTTGCATAACCGCAATATCTTTGCCTCCAAAATTTACTTTATATATTGGGTGCTCTCTAACCGCACAACCGATTGATGTTATGATTTCAGGTTTAAATTTGTCCAAAAACATCTCAAAAAGTTTATATTCAAAGAAAGAAACGCAGGTTTTTGGCATTCCTTCAAATTTGTTAGTTATGTTGCTTGGATTTAAAATTGCAACTTTATTTTCATCAAATTCCGTTAAAAGCATATTTACTCCGTTGTTTATATTATCACTGTCTCTTATACACATCTCCGAGCCCACGAGACTAGGCATGATC
>URAC01000015.1 GCA_900545735.1 uncultured Bacillota bacterium
CTTATCGTCGGCAGCGTCAGATGTGTATAAGAGACAGGCCATCCTTTATTAAAAAGAAGTCTAACATAAGTCTTGCAAGACGACCATTACCATCTAAAAAAGGATGAATTTTAGCAAGTTGTAAATGAGCATAAGCAGCATTTTCAATTGGAGATTTATCAGTATGATTGACATCATAAAAATACTTTTTCATACGATCATAGACTTTAACATAATCACATGGTGTATGCATAGATCCTTTTATTTGAATATTTACATTTCGGTATAATCCCCCACTATCCAAAATGCCATTTGTAAGTTCTGCATGCAAATCTTTTAAAAATTCTTCTTTAAAATCTAACAATCTATCCTGCCAAATTGCTTCTTTTATCTTTTCTGTCAACCTTGTTAAGAATCTCAAATTGTGAATAGACAAAAGTTCTGCCCCAAGCATTTCATCAACATTGATTAAATGTCGAATATAACTTCTTGAATAGTGTTTGCAAGCATAGCAATCACAATCTTCTTCAATAGGCCTTAAATCCTCTTTAAATTCGGAATTTCTAATTGTCATTTTGCCTTTTGAAGTGAGCGCCGTTCCATTTCTTGCTATTCTTGTTGGAAGCACGCAGTCCATCATATCAATTCCCCTTGCTATGCCTTCAATCAAACAATCAGGACTGCCAACTCCCATCAAATATCTTGGCATATTCTCTGGATATAGTGGTTGCAAAAAGTCCAAAATTTCATACATAGTTTCTTTAGGCTCACCTACTGATAATCCGCCAACAGCAATTCCGCATTTAGCAAATTTTGATACTTCGTCCAAACTTTTCTTGCGCAAATCTTTATACATATTTCCTTGAATGATTGGGAATAACATTTGATTTGTTGTTTTGTGAGCGTTATAACATCTTTCAACCCATTTGGTTGTTCTTTCGCAAGCAATTTGTGCTTCCTTATAACTTGCAAGCCCGTGCGTGCATTCGTCAAACGCCATAATAATGTCTGCGCCTAAATCTTCTTGAATTTCCATACATCTTTCAGGAGTTATAAAGTGTTTTTCTCCTGATAAATGCGAACGAAACTCAACGCCTTCATCTGAAATTTTTCTTAAGTCTGATAATGAAAAAACTTGGAAGCCGCCGCTGTCCGTTAAAATTGGTCTATCCCAATTCATAAATTTATGCAAGCCGCCGGCATTTTTTATAACCTTGCTTCCTGGACGCAAAAACAAGTGATAAGTGTTGGACAAAATAATTTGAGCATTCAAATCTTTTAAATCTTCAACCCTTAATCCTTTAACTGTTGCTTGCGTGCCAACAGGCATAAAAACAGGCGTTTCAATAACACCGTGCGGTGTTTTAAAACGACCTATTCTTGCTCCACTTTGCTTGCAAACGTGTAAAACTTCAAATTCAAATTCTGCCATTTTAATTTCCTAATTCAATATTGTTTTCGCTTTTTGTAATTTCTTTACTTTCCAAATTTTGAACACTTGCGATAGACAACGCTGCGTTCGCTTTTTGTTTTTCTATTCTCCTATTCTGGACAATATAATCTCTAGGATTTGCTCCTGTGCCGTCCATATAAAGTCTTGTCAAATTGTCTTGATTTAATGCGTAATTAAACAGCGTATTTGCTCCTCTTTGAAGCGGAGTATAATCCCATTCTTGTTGTTCATACTGCGGCTTGCCCGATTGCCTTGCCCAAGCCATCGCAGGGCTTTCTGACACTTCGTGAAAACTGAATTGGCATCCCATCAATTTAACATAAGTTACAGGCCTGCCGTTGTTGTCTTTTATAGAACAAAAAGTTATAAACTTTTCATTATTTTCAATCGATGCATCAATAGCTGATATGACCAAGTCTTTAAAAGAATAATGTTTGTCCTTTTTTGTGCCTGATATTTGTTTATTATTTGCACTTAACAAAACAAGGCTTGAAAAATATAGCAAATAATCTTCAGGAGTTGCCAAGAACATCATTCTGACCAAATTTTCTGCACTTTTGACATCGGCTTGCGAAATTTTCTCTATTGGACACTTCTTAAATTTATCATTTTTCTTTAAAAATGCTTGAAATCTTTTTTCTAAGTTTGCCATATAACTATATTATCATACCCCCTTTAATTTTTCAATAGTTTTTACAAAAATAAACAAGCATCTCCAAAAGAGAAAAATCTATATTTTTCTTTGATTGCTACATCATAGATATGTTTCACATTGTCCAAGCCGCAAAATGCAGATATAAGCATTAATAGCGTGCTTTCTGGAAGGTGAAAATTCGTGATTAAACAATCAACAATCTTAAATTTATAAGGTGGATAAATAAAAATGTTTGTGTTGCCACTTTTTGCTTCTAAAGCATAATAGGACTTGCCCTCTTCTTCAACTTTAATGGCTGCACTTTCAAGAGTTCTCATAGAAGTTGTGCCACAAGCAAAGACTCTTCTTCCTTCCTTTTTGGCAAGCGTTACAATTTCACTGACTTCCTTAGGAACTGAATAATATTCGCTGTGCATCTCGTGTTTTGTTATATCGTCTTCTTTAACAGGCCTAAAAGTTCCAAGCCCAACGTGCAACATAACTTCAACAATAATGACGCCTTTATCCTTTAATTTTTGTAGCAATTCAGGCGTAAAATGAAGCCCTGCCGTTGGTGCAGCACTTGACCCTAACTGCTTAGAATAAACAGTTTGATATCTTTCTTTATCTTCAAGTTTTTCCTTGATATATGGCGGGAGCGGCATCAGCCCAATTCTATCTAAAATTTCTTCAAATCGCCCTTCAAAAACAAACTTGATTTTAGCAACTCCATAATTTCCAAGCTCTAATATTTCGCCTGAAAGTTCATCTGAAAACTTGATTAAAGAGCCAACTTTTAAGCGTTTTTGTGGCTTTACAATCACTTCCCAAGTTGTTAAATCAATCCTTTTTTGCAATAAAACTTCTATTTTTGCCCCTGTTTCGACCTTTTCTCCAAAGAGCCTTGCAGGAAGCACCCTTGAATTGTTTAAAACAAGCACATCTCCCGCTTTAAAAAATTCTGTGATGTCATAAAAATGCTTATGTTTAATTTCTCCTGTTTTTCTATCAAAAACAAGCAAGCGAGAAAAATCTCTTTTTTCAAGAGGTGTTTGTGCTATCAATTCTTCTGGCAAATCATAATAATATGTCGATTTTAATTTATATTTTTCTTCGTCCATTTTTAGCCAAGTCGCACAGCCACGCGACCGCTCCTTTTAAAAAATTATTCTGGCATAACTCTGCCCAAATGTTCATAAGCAGGTGCTAAAGCAACCCTTCCACGAGGCGTTCTTGAAATATAGCCAAGTTGAATCAAATATGGCTCATAAACATCTTCGATGGTGTTCGCTTCTTCACCTGTTGACGCTGCAAGCGTTTCAAGTCCAACTGGACCGCCGCCAAACTTATCTATTATTGCCAACAAAATACGCCTATCAACTTGGTCTAGCCCTAGTTTATCAACTTCCATAAGCTCCAACGCTTTATCAGCAATTTCTTTCGTGATTTTCCCTTCTCCAACAACCTGCGCGAAATCTCTAACACGCTTCAAAAATCTATTTGCAATTCTTGGTGTTCCCCTGCTCCTTCTAGCAATTTCCAAAGTCGCATCTTCATCAATTTCAATATTTAAAATTCCAGCGGAGCGTTTGATAATAACAGCAAGTTCCTTGTCGGAATACAATTCCAAACGGCAAATAACTCCAAATCTATCGCGAAGTGGACCTGTTATCATTCCTGCACGCGTTGTTGCGCCAATCAAAGTGAAAGGTTTAATTTTTAAACGCATATTTCTCGCTGATGGACCCTTTCCAACTATAAAATCCAATGCAAAATCTTCCATAGCAGGATATAAAATTTCTTCAACAGATTTATTTAATCTATGAATTTCATCGATAAAAAGCACATCATTTTCATTCAAATTTGTTAATATTGCCGCCAAATCTGCCGCGTGGTCTATTGCTGGACCAGATGTAATTTTGATTTGCGAACCCATTTCGTTTGCAATAATATGCGAAAGCGTTGTTTTTCCTAATCCAGGAGGGCCATACAAAAGTACGTGGTCCAACGCTTCTTTACGCTCTTTTGCCGCCTTAATATACACTTCCAAATTGCTTTTAACCTTTTCTTGTCCAACATATTGGCTCATAGAAATAGGTCTTAGCCTATTTTCAATTTCTATATCTGTTATGTTTTTCGTTGATGTTATAAATCTATTATTTTCCATTTTGACCTACACATTTAAATTTTGAAATGTTTTTCTAATTATATCTTCTGTGCTTTGCGCTCCAACAGCATTGAGTTTTGCAAGCCTATATGCTTCATTTTTGTTAATTCCAAGAGCAATTAAAGCTTCCATTGCCTCGTCGACCATATCAACATTGACATCTTCAGCCATTGTTTCAGATGTTGCAAAGCCTATCAAATCTATCTTATCTTTCAATTCAAGTGCCAAACGCTCTGCTGTTTTTTTGCCAAGCCCTTTTATTGTTGATAAAAGTTTAATGTCTTCATTTTTTATGGCAACAGCAAGGTCTGAAAGCGACAGCCCAGAAAGAATTGTAAGCGCCATTTTAGGACCAATTCCACTTACATTTATGATTTTTAAGAACATATTTTTCTCTTCCATCGTTAAAAAGCCATAAAGAGAAATTTCATCTTCTTTCACATTCATATATGTGAAAATCCTTGCCATTTCGCCAAGTTGACCAGCACTGGCTAGCGTTGAAGTTGAAACAAAAACTTCAAACCCAATTCCGTTATGGTCCAAAACTAAACTATTTTCGTTTTTTGCGACAATTTCGCCTGAAATAAAATTAATCATGCCATTATTATAGCACAATTAATTTTACTATCAAACTATTTATTTCTCATTTTCAAAATCTAATTTTCCATCTTCGCTGTCAATTATGATAGTTCCAGTCTTATCTAATTGTCCAAGCAAGATTTTTTCTGCAATTTTATCTTCAACTTCTTGTTGAATGTATCGTTTTAAAGGTCTAGCACCATATTCTGTGTTTGCGCCTTTTTCAACAATGCTTTCCAATGCTCTTTCAGTGATTTTGAGTTGTAAATTTTGTTTTTTAAGCCTTGTATTTATGTTTGAAACCATAATCTTTGCAATTTTTGTTAAATCTGCAAGTGATAAAGGTTCAAAAACGCAAATAACATCAATCCTGTTCAAAAATTCTGGCTTAAATTTGCGTTTTAAAGCGTTGAGATATATTTGTTTTGTATCTTTTACTTCTTCGCCTTCTTCAAAGCCCAATTTAGAACGATTTGCAACTTCGCTTGCACCAACATTGCTTGTTAAAATGATGATTGTATTTCTAAAACTTACAGTCCTGCCCTGAGAATCTGTTAATCTTCCATCATCTAATATTTGTAACAATGCGTTGAAAACATCTGGGTGCGCTTTTTCAATTTCATCAAACAACACAACGGAATAAGGCTTTCTTCTAACTTGTTCAGTTAACTGTCCGCCATCATCAAAGCCAACATATCCTGGAGGAGCACCTATAAGTTTTGCAACTGAATGTGCTTCCATATATTCCGACATATCAAGCCTGATTATGTTGTTTTCATTATCAAACATCGCTTCTGCTATGGCTTTTGATAATTCTGTTTTTCCAACACCTGTTTGCCCTAAGAATAGGAAGGAACCAATAGGCCTTTTTGCATCTGCAAGTCCAACCCTAGAACGCCTAATCGCTTTTGCAACTGCTTCAACGGCTTCGTCTTGTCCAACAACACGTTTGTGCAAGATTTTTTCAAGATTTATAAGTTTTTCTTTTTCTGTTTCAGTTATTTTTGCAACAGGAATTCCTGTCCATCTTGCAACGACATCTGCAATTTCATTTGCGCCTATAGAATTTGTTTTGTTTGTGTTCCTGTTTAAACTTAAATTAAGTTTTTCAAGTTCATTTTCCAAAATAACAATTTCAGATTGCAATTTTGCTGCTTTTTCATAGTTCCTTTCCAAACTTGCTTCATCACGATTTGCTGATAATTGTTTTAACTTTTCTTCTTTTTCTCTAACAGCGCTTGGCTTTAAATTAAAATTGACCTTCGCCTTGCTTGCTGCTTCATCAATCAAATCTATTGCCTTGTCTGGCAAACTTCTATCCATAATATATCTATCTGATAAGTTTGCTGCGGCTTCAATGGCTTCATCGGTTATTTTAACTTTATGGAAGGCTTCATAACTATCTCGCAAACCCTTCAAAATTTCAATCGTTTGTTCCACTGTTGGTGGGTTGACAATAATTGGTTGGAAACGGCGTTCTAGCGCCTTGTCCTTTTCAATAAATTTGCGATATTCATCAGTTGTTGTTGCTCCAATAGTTTGAAGTTCGCCCCTAGCAAGATATGGTTTTAACATATCTGATGGGCTTGTTTCACCTTTCTCTGAGCCAGCTTGTGCAAGCGTATGAATTTCATCAATAAATACGATGATGTTTTTGTTTTCTATAATCGTTTCAATGGCGTCTTTAAGTTTTTCTTCCATCGCTCCACGATATTTAGTGCCTGCCATCAAACTGCCAATTTCAAGTGAAAAAATCTCCTTATTTTTAAGCAAATCAGGGACATTCCCAGAAGTAATTGCAAGTGCTAAACCTTCAACAACGGCAGTTTTTCCAACTCCCGCTTCACCAATCAAAACTGGGTTGTTTTTTGTTTTGCGGCACAATATTTCAATAACCCTTTCAATCTCTTTTTCTCTTCCAATTATTGGGTCTATCTTGCCCTGCCTTGCTTTAAATGTTATATCGCTGCCGATTTCCAAAAGTTTTTCTGGCAAGTTGGATTTTGGCTGATTGTCTGTTTTTTCAATCTCTCCATTTTCTTGAACATTTGCTCCGCCTTGTAAAAATGATGAAACCTTGTTTTTTAAATCATTGATATTAACTTTAAAATAGCTGTTTAAAAGCCTTACAGCCAAACAATCTGAAGCAGATAAAAGCGCCAAAAACATATGTTCTGTGCCTAAAAAGTTATGTCCTAATTGATAGGCAATGTTTTGAGCATTTTTAAAGATTTCTTTAACTCTTGGAGTTAGGGCTACGCTATCAAAATATGTTACTTCTTCATAGTTTTCTTTAAAAATCTTTAACAGTTTTGCATCTGTAACGCCAAACTCTTTTAATATCTTGCTTGCAACGCAATTTACTTTGCAAAGTCCATATAAAATGTGCTCTGTTTCGACCATATCTCCGCCAAATCTTAGGCTAATTGCGCTGGCTTCCATAAGCATCTTTTCTAAACTTTCACTTGTTTCTAAAAACATAACCAACCTCCTTATCAAGATTTTTTATGTTTATATTATAGCACCTTTTTATAAATGAAAACAATTTTTAATCAATTTTTTTGTTTTTTTTGACTTTTTTACTTTTATTTTTCACTTCCGCTTTGATATCAAAGGCAAGTTCCACAGCTTCATAGACTGCAATTAAAATTAAAAATATGCCAAATAAGAAGCCTAACACTTTATTATCGAGCGAACTGGCAAGAAAAGAAAAACTAACTGAAGCAATAACGCCTGGAATTATTATCCATAAAATTTCTTTTGTGCTGACCATCTTGTTTTTGAAATGAATGATTAAAGCAATTATCGCCATAGGCAAAAATGCAATTAAATTTATGCCTTGTGCTGTTTTTTGCTCAACGGATAGAAAAATAGTCAATAGCGGAATTAAAAGCGTTCCACCGCCCATTCCCATTCCGCCAAGCACTCCACCTAAAATTCCAAATAAGATAAATAAAAATATGTCCATATTTTCAAATCACCATTTTAAGCCCAGCGGCAAGCACCGCCAAAACAAAAATAAATCTCACAACAACATTATTGAGTTTTTTTAGAAGAAAAGCACCTATTGCCCCACCAGCAACAAAGCCCAAGCCCACAAAGCCAAACATATACCAATCTAGTCTTACCCTAAGCAAATAAACAATTCCGCTTGCCAAACTTAATGGCAACATAACTGCCAAGGCGGTTGCGTGAGATTGCTTATTTTCAAGTTTTAAAACATTTTCAAGTATAGGCACGCAGACCATTCCGCCCCCGCCACCAAAAAATCCATTTACTATTCCAATGGCGAGGCCTGAAAAAATATATTTTAATTTTGACTTTATTTTTTCTTTCATAAGATTAGTATTTATTTTTTTTAATTAATTATTATATTTTGTTTGTTTTTGTTTGTTAAAAAAATTTATTTAGTGTAAAATCTAACGGAAATCAAATTTTAAAAGGACAAGATATGGAAAAATTTTTAAACAAAAGCAAAATATGGATAGCAAGTTTATTAATTCTTTGTCTTGCAATTTGCTTTGTCCCTGCTATGGGAAAAGTTTTCGCAGATGATGAAGACACAAAACTTTCAATATCCGACATTTTAACAAAGGACGAATTTGCTGGGCAAGAAATCACTTCATCGCTCCCATTCAATCCAAATTTCGAAGGAGAAACTCCAACTGAACGCTTTAACGGTTGGCAAACTTGGGCAATCCAAACATCTGGCCGTTCAGCAGATGTAGCAGATTTGACATCAGATATGCCAATTTTTGAAAATGGCAAAACTTATGCAGAAGTTGGTGCTGCTCAAGGAAGTTATGGTGTGCTTTTTACAAACACAGAACCAGGCGTTTCTGCAATCGAAACTTCAAGCGTAATCAATATTCCAGCAAGGTCATTATATCTTTTAACATTCAAAGTTAAGTTATTAGATTTAAAAAATAATGTTGGCTTCTTCGTCAATCTAGTTGAAGTAAATTCAAATATCAGCGAAGACAACTTAAACAAAGCACAAATTAAGAATATTAAATCAACTGTTGAAAAAGATAGCGAAGGAAAGGACACAACGGTATATGTTTCTTATGCTTTCTTAATTCAAGGAAGTGAACTCTATGACACAACTGCTAGACTTCAATTTTCTCTTGGGACTCGTGAACCAGGCGCATCAGATGGCAAATATGAAACAGGACTTGCTGCATTAGACGATATCAGAATGTTTAGCCTAACATCAGAACAATCAAGCAAACTTTCAACCGCTTCTAATGTAACTAAAGCAAATTTTTCACAAATTAGTTCTAACTATAATATAAAAATTGCAAATGGCGCATTCAACAATACAATTAATCAAGGATATGATTTGTCCAGCATTTCACTTTTCACTCCAGCAGATTGGACACAATCAACTTCATTAAACAATGAAGAAGCAGCTTATGGAATTATCAACACAAACAGCACAATGTTTTCAAGCAAATTCCCTTCACTTTTAAATCCAGGCTTAACAACATATCAAACAGTGGGCGACATTGCAACAACTTATAACAATGTTTTGATGATTTATAACAAATCAAACACACATCAAAAAATTACATCAAGTTCAATATCTCTCAGCAAAGAAAAGGTTTATGAATTATCATTTGAATTCTGCACTCCAGCAGTTAAAGACACTTTTGCTGAAGAAACAAATTCTATAACATTCTTAGTTAAAGATGGCGATACAATCATTTACTCACGCGAAAACATTTATTCATACGATGAAGCAGACCATCAAAAAGATACTGCAACTTGGAAGAGATTGAGCTTAATTATTGAAACTGCAGATGTAAGCAAAAACTTAACTTTTGAAATTGTTTTTGGAACTGAGTCCGAATCAAAAACTGGCGCTGCTTATGTGGACAATGTAAGATTAGATGCAAGAACAGCAGACAAAGCATTTAATAACATTTATGAAAACAAACTTCAACTTAGCTCAGAAGAAACTGAATATCTTGAAAAAGGATATGTTTCACTTGAAGATGTTAAAAATTTAAAATCTAACGACATTGTTGCAACATATAAATATGAATCAAAAGTAGTTCCAACTGAGCCAGGCAAAGAAGAAAATAATAGCGAATCATCAAAAGATAACACCACAAACTTAACCTATTTATGGTATGTTATCCCATCTATAATTCTTGCTTTATGCACAATCGGCGGAATAGTAATCTTCTATGTTCAAAAGATTAAAATTAAACCTAAAAGAAAAACAAAAAGATTATCTAACAAGAAAAAATCAAGTTATGACAGAACAAAATATTCTAAGCCAGCAAAACAAGAAAAAATAGTTGAAAATCAAAAATCTGTTGTAAAAGAACCTGTTAGAAAAGAACCTGTTGTAAAAGAAAAGGAACTTACACCAGAGATTGAAGAAAGCAATTTGACTTTAGAAAAACAAATTGAAAAATTAGAACAAGATTATTCTGAAAATAAGATTTCACTTAAAAAATATTTAAGCGAACGCGAAAAACTTGAAGATAAAATTATGAAATCAACAGAAGAATAAAAATAAAAAGCACTTTTAAAAGTGCTTTTTTTATGCTTCAAGTTTTTCTCCGCCCAATATATGAATATGCAAGTGTTGGACTTCTTGCCTGCCGTTCTCCCCTTGATTGATAATAAGCCTATAACCTTTTTCAAGACCAAGGCTATCTTTCATTGCGGCAAGTTTATTCAACATAAACGCGAGTTCCATAGCTTCAGAAACAGTTGCTTCTTCAAGCCTAGCATAATGCGCTTTTGGAATTAACAACAAGTGAATTTTTGCTCTTGGGTTAATATCCTTAATTATTATGCAACTATCATCTTCATAAACTTTTTCTGCTGGAATTTTGCCAGCAATAATCTTACAAAATACGCAATCGTCCATTTTACACCTCATAAGGCACTGCAAGAGCACCATCTCTAAATTTCTTTAATATTTTAACATTTACAAAAGTGTTTGGCAAAAGATTTTCTGCTGCAATATAGCATTTAATGTAATTTTCTGAATGTCCAACATAAAAATCATCGACCTTTTCTTCAATTAACACTGAATGATAACCTTTGCGGCATTTTTTGATATATTTTTCTTTTAATTTTTCATTGAGCTGTTCAAGTTCTTCAACTCGCTTTCTTTTAACTTGACCATCAATTTGCTTCATCTTCGCTGCTACTGTGCCTTCACGCAAACTGTATGGGAAGATATGAATTTGGCTAAATCCAACCTTTTTGGCAAATTTTAAAGTTTCTTTAAATTCTTTATCTGTTTCCCCTGGAAAACCAACTATAATATCTGTTGTTATTGCTGGATTAAGATAAATTTTCCTAAGTTTTCTAACTGTTTGTTCAAATTGCTTTGTCGAATAATGCCTATTCATACGCTTCAAAACAGTGTTTGAGCCGCTTTGTAATGATAAATGAAAGTGTGGGCATAGATTTTTCATCTGCTCTGCAACTTGCAAAAACTCTTCTGAAACAATGCCTTGCTCTAAAGAACCTAATCTAATTCTCAATGGATAATCTGCAAGGAGTTTTAAAAGTTCGTGAAGCGCTGGCTTGCCATCAATTTTATATGTTGAAATATCTATTCCAGTTAAGACGATTTCTTTAACATCGTTTTTAAGAGCGTCAATTTCATTCATTATACTTATAATATTTCTAGACCTAGACCTGCCACGAAGATATGGAATTAAGCAATAAGAGCAAAAATTGTTGCAACCATCTTGAATTTTTATATATGCCCTTGTTTTAGTTTTTTTTGCGATTAAATTATCTTCATATTCTTCGCCAATATTATCTACTTCAATTTTTTTACGCGAAGCCTTTTCGATATATTGAATAATTTTCAGCTTGTTTGAAACGCCACTTACAAACTTAACACCTTCAATTTCTGCAAACTTATTTGCATTATGTTGAGATGCGCAGCCGCAGACATAAATCTTTGCTTTTGGCGACAACTTTTTAATTTTTGCAATCATTTGCCTTGATTTGCGCTCTGCTTCGTTTGTTACAGCGCAAGTGTTGACAACAAAAAAATTTGCATCTTCCAATTTTGAACAAACTTCATATCCAAGTTTTTCAAGTGAATTGGCAAGTGCATCACTCTCATATTGATTGACTTTACAGCCCAATGTGATTATGCAAACTTTCATACGCACATATTAGCATAATATGTCAAATTTTGCAATTAGTTTATATAAAAAAACTTTAATAAAATAAAAAAATATGGCTGTTTTTGGCCATATTTTTACTCTTCTTCAATTAAGTTTTCATAGACGCTTTCATATATTAATGGAGCTTTTTCTCTCCACAATTTGCAAGCATTTATAGCACTTTCACGCGATGGCGCTCTAAATTCAAGCTGGAACATAGGTTCTTTAGCAAAAGGAGAGCGAATCCTCATATTCAAATTATATGAGCCATCGTCGAGCTTTTCATAATCCGCTAAATATTCCTGTGAACGCTTGAAAGCAAGCCTATTTTGTTTTGTAAATTCAGCGATTTCTTCCCTCATTTGAAGTGGAATTCGGCGATAGAAATTTGATAAACACTCGCGCCCTTCCACTGTTAAATAAAATCTTGATTCGCTTTCATTTTGGTCTAATGGATAAATAAAACTGACTTCCTTTAATTGATATAAAATCTCCTTACATTCCATATAATTTATCCAATTATTCCTGCTGCTACAAATGTCCAAAATAGAGTTCTCGGAAAGAGGAATCTCTATCTTTTCGAGGACATATAAAAGTATCAATTTGTTAGTTGTTGAATCTGAACTTATATTCAATTTAAACTCCTAATTTTCTTTTGTTTTACACTCTGACAATAAATGCTGCCGAGATTTTGCCGTGAACTTTTTGCTTTCCTTCACTTGTTCTTGTTTCTGCTTGGAAATTGTTTAATACAGTTAATTTATCTCCAACTGAAACTGCAACTTGCTCATTTTCTTCTCCAAAAGAAGCATAAACAAGCCCTTTGCTCTTTGCCCCTAATGAAATTGCCCTTAAGCCTTTTCTATATCTTGCTGACAATCCAAATTCGGCAATATTGACCTTTTTAGCAAATCCGCAATCTGTGATAACTGTTAAATTTCCGCCCTTATTAATTTGCGTTCCATAAATGATTTCATCTCCTTCATCTATGTTCATTCCTTTAACGCCGCCTGATACGCGACCTTGAACTGGAATATCTGTTTTTTCAAAATGCAAAGCCATCGCAAGTTTTGAAACATAAAGAATTCCGCCGCCTTCTTTGAACAATTCAACGCCAACAAGTTTTTCATTGTCTTTTAATTTAATTGCTTGGAAATATGCTTTATTGATTATATATTCCTTAACATCGCTCTTTTTTACCATTCCAGAAGATGTGAAGAAAATAAATTGTTTGCTCTCAATTTCTGGATTTAACAAAACAAATTTTACAACCGTTTCATCGCTTCCTACACGCTTATCAATAGTCTTTAACGCTATTCCTCTATCCTTCCATTTTGTTTCTGGGATATTTCCAACTTGGGTTTTTAAACAATTTCCTTTGTTTGTAAAAATTAAAATGGTGTCTGTGGATTTAAGTTTTTGAATTTGAGTGTGAACGTGCGAAATAGTAGAACTATCTCCAATTTCTTTTTGCGATTTGTTGTAGTTGTTTATAGAAATATTTTTAATTCCACCATCAGCGCTTACTGCGATATAGCATTCAGTTTCAATAAATACAGGTTCAACTCTCTTAACTTCTTCTTTAATTTGAGTTTTTGTGTCTATCGAACTCAATCTTTGTGATTTAAAGCGTTTTTTAATCTCAGAAATTTCAGTTTTTACAACCCCTAATTGTAAACGCTTACTTTCATAAATTTTTGTTAACTTTGCAATCTTTTCCTTTAATTCAGCAAGTTCTTCAATAATCTTATTTACTTCCAAATTAACAAGCCTTGCAAGACGCATATCCAATATTGCTTGTGCTTGTTTTTCTGTTAATTCGAACTTGTTCCTTAGCCTTAATTTGGCTTCTGCAACTGATGAAGATGTTTTAATTATCTTTATAACTTCATCAATATTTTTAATTGCAATGAGCAAGCCTTCCAAAATATGAGCGCGGTCCTTTGCGCCATCAAGTTCAAACTTCGTTCTTCTATATATAACTTCGCGTTGATATTCAACATAATATGAAATTATATCTAAAAGCCCCATCTGTTTTGGCTTGCCGTCTGCGATTGCAACCATATTAATGCCAAAAGTTGTTTGAAGCCCAGTTGACTTATAAAGTTCACGCAAAACTGCTTCTGCATTTGCTTCTTTTTTCAAACGAATTACTGCTCTTAGTCCAGTTCTATCTGACTCATCTCTAATTTCGCTTATATATGAGAGCAAGCCTTTGCTGCCCTCTCTAAGTTCTGCAATTTTTTGCAACAACGCTGCTTTATTTGTTTGATAAGGCACTTCCGTTATAACAATGCTCTTTTTATCGCCTTTTTCTTCAATATGCGTTTTCGCACGCAAAATGATTTTGCCCTTGCCTGTTTCATAAGCCTGTTTCAACTCTTCGCCAGCAATTATTATGCCGCCAGTTGGGAAATCTGGTCCTTTGATGATTTTCATCATCTCATCAAGAGTTATTTTTGGATTGTCAATGTATGCAACAACGCCTTCAATAACTTCATTTAAGTTATGTGGAGGAATATTTGTTGCAACGCCAACAGCAATGCCTGAAGTTCCGTTAACAAGCAAATTTGGGAACCTTCCAGGAAGCATCGCAGGCTCTTTTAATGTATCATCAAAGTTCAAAATCCAACGGACAGTGTTTTTGTCTAAATCTCTAAGCATTTCCATTGCAAGTGGTGTTAATTTTGCTTCTGTATAACGCATAGCAGCGGCACTGTCGCCATCTATAGAGCCAAAGTTTCCGTGGCCTAAAACAAGAGGTTCGTTCATAGAAAACTTTTGTGCCATTCTGACCATTGCATCATAAACTGAACTGTCGCCGTGTGGGTGGTATTTACCCATACAATCTCCAACAATACGAGCAGATTTTCTAAATGGCTTATCTGGCTCCAATCCAAGTTCTAGCATAGTGTATAGAATCCTTCTTTGAACTGGCTTTAAACCATCTTCAACCCTTGGGAGCGCTCTGTCCAAAACAACGTGTTCAGTATATGGAATCATTGAATTGTGCAAGACCTCTTCAAGTCCGACAACAATGATGCCGTCCCCATTATCGCCCAAAGTGGACTTTCTAGACTTTTTATCTGTTTCAATCTCTTCCAAAATGCTTTGATTTTTTTCTTTCTTTTCAGTTTCTATTAAATCGTTAAAGTTTTTTTCTTCCATTTTTTCCTCATCGTCTTTAATTGCATTGTCTTTTTCATTCATTATTTGTAAATTATCAAAGGATATTTGCCCTGGCGCGATATCTTGCTTTGTTTCTTTTTGCTCAGGCTGCTCTTTAATCATTTCCAATAAGTCTTCGTATCCCATCTGCCCTGGAACAACATCTTCTGAATTATCTTCTGTAAACTCGTCCAAAACTAAATCTCCATAATTTTTAACAATTTCAATAATGAATATAGCATAATTTTAAAAAATTTTAAACTATTTTAATAAATTAATTTTTTTAAATGCTATTGACTTTAACTAAGAAATAATATAAAATACTGCTATATGAAATATAAAGAAAGAAAAAAGAATTATGTTGTGGAAAAAGATGAGTACTTAATACTTCATCCTTTGCTTTCTAACAAAAAAATTAAAAATCCTTTCAAGCATTATGTAACAGAAAAAAAGTATTACTTAATTTTAAACGACTTTTTGCCTAGCAGAAAAAAATTTGGCAAAAAGCCAGTTAAATATCCGCAATCAACATTGCAACGAATAGATTTATTAAAAAATAAATTTCCTGTCGTTAAAGATATAGATTTCGATTTGAAAAAATATCTTACAGACAAAGAGTATAGACAAAGATATAAAAGATGCCAAGATTATGTCCCTGCTGACAAATTTACTACAACAAAAAAGATTGCTAAAAAAATCGGCACTGCTAGAGATTTTGCAAAAATTGCGCTTACCAACGCTGCAATAGTCGTAGGAATTTATTTAGTTGTTAGCTATGGCCCTGGATTATATGATTCTGCTAAAAATTTCATTGTTTCCCGCTTCCGCCCAGATTCAAAAGTAGCCATTGAATTTGACCCAAGCACAGATATAAAAGATGATAAAATCAACACAGACATCAACAACACTAACGATGAAGACAAAAAGATTACTGAAATTGTGCTAGATGAAGATAGTTTGATGTCTTATGACCTATTAAAGACTTCAAATCTTGGTGCTACACTTCAGTTATATCTCGATGATACTCGCACAGTATCCCCTATGTTTGTGTATCAAACAGAAAAGGAAGATGGCTTAAAAACGCTTTGCATTTATTGCAAACTTGGCGAAACTGAAATGGTCAAATTTGAATATGATATTATCGACCCTAACGCTGAATATTATTATAACGATTTATTCTATTCAGTTTCCATATCACCATCAGATGTCATCAATTCACTATCAGTTTTGGCTTCAGATGAATATTTAACAGACATTCCTTTAACAAGCAAATTGATAAACCTAGACGAAACAATCTGCGCAAGTGTTGAAAATTTAAAAAATGAAGTTAAATATGACATCATAGATGGAGAATTTGTTGAAAAGGAAATATACACTTTCAAAATAGTTGCCCTTGAAGATAATGGTCAAATCGTTGAAAAACATTATGAAATCAACAAAGAAGATGCAGAAAAACTTGAAGGCTTTGATGCAGAAGATTTGAACAGTTTGATTGAAATATACAAAAAAGACCAAACACAATTTACAAACACAGCAACCTTTGATTTGGGCTACAACGCCCCTACGCTTGTTCTCGTTAACGCAGAAAGGCAATCAAAATCTCAAACTCCAACTTTGCCATCAGATGGAAAAGACCAAGATTATGGAGATTTAACGCTTTAAAAAAATGTAATATTTTTACTTTAAAACTATATAATAAAATAGCGTAAAATTACTTGACATTTAACAAAGATTGAGTTATTATAAGCGCGCTAGTGTAAATATTAATGAGAATGTTTTTACATTCTCTTTATTTTCTAACAGGAGGGAATATGGAAAAAACTTATTTAACACCAGAAGGTAAAAAACAATTAGAAGAAAGGTTAAACGAACTTAAAACAGTAGTAAGACAAGAAGTTTCTAAAAAAATAGGAATTGCTAGAGAATTTGGAGATTTGTCAGAAAATGCAGAATATGATTCAGCAAAAGAAGAACAAGCATTGGTTGAAACAGAAATCGCTGAAATTGAAAATAAACTTAGAAATTGCGAAATAATTGATAAAGACAAACTTAATAACAAAGTTGTAAGCGTTGGTTCTTTTGTTAAATTATATGACATTACATTTGATGAAGAAATTGAATATCAAATCACTGGTTCAACAGAAAGCGATCCATTTAAAGGTCTTATATCTAACGAATCACCTGTTGGCAAGGCTCTTCTTGGCAAAAAGAAAGGCGATGTTGTAACAGTTCAAACAAATTCACACGAAGTTGAATATAAAATTCTTGAAATCAAAGTAAAATAACAAAATAAAAACTCTCTTTTTATGGAGAGTTTTTTAATAAAAAGTTACTTTTTCAAAGGTATTTTTATTTTTTA
>URAC01000016.1 GCA_900545735.1 uncultured Bacillota bacterium
ATTTAATATCTAAGTAATTATTATTAAATTTTAAAATATAATAATTTTGATTATATACATTAAGAGGTTTATTATGATTAGATTTATTGTCGATTCCACATTTGGAATTACAAGGGAGTTCGCTGAAGAAAACAAAGTCAAAGTTGTAAAACTTAAAATGATGCTTGATGGAGAAACAACGGAAGAAGGCTTTCACGATGAATGGGACGCTTTCTATGAAAAAATCAAAACATCAAAAAACTTCCCAACTTCAAGTCAACCTAGCCCACAAGCTTTTATTGACGCAATAGAAGAAATTTATCAAGAAGATAAAGACGCTGAAATTTTTATTTTGACCATCGCAGAATATCTTTCGGGAACTATTAATTCTGCAAACTTGGCCGTTTCAAATTTTGAAGGCAAAAAAATCAAAGCAATAGACACTGGTGCTGTTTGTGCTTGTTCTGTTATGATGCTTGAAGAGATGATTGATTTAGCGCGCGAAGGCAAAACCTTTGAAGACCTTGCTGAAATCGCTCCAAAAATAAAAGAAAATTTACAAATTCAATTTGTTCCTTCAACAATGGAATATTTAAAGCGTGGTGGAAGAATAGGCAAACTTTCCGCAACAATTTTAGATGTATTAAAAATAAAACCAATCTTTTTATTTAAAAACAATGAAATTTCTGTAACCAAAAAAACTTTGGGCTTAGCAAAAGCGATTGTTGATGCAATTTCTATGCTTCCTAAAAAAATCAAAAAAATTGCTGCCTGCTTTATTTATGAAGACACCAATTTACCTATGCTTTTCAATAAATTATCTGCAAAATTTCCAAAGATGAAAATCACAAAATTTGCAGTCAGCCCTATGTTCGGCGTTCACGTTGGAATAGGTTCAGTTGGAATTGCAACATTAGCGGAATATTAGAAAATCGCCAATCGGCGATTTTTTTAAACTAATTGTTCATACATATCAAGCAAAACTTTTTTCAATTCTTTATACAAAAATTTGATGCTTTTAATTGATGGCGCAATATATTCAAACCCAGCAATTAATCCATTTAAAATTTTTAAATCTTGCATATCGCAAGCAGCAACCATTGCATCTAATATTAAGTATGCATCTTCCTTAATTTCTTTTTTTAAGCGTGGCATATAATCAATTTCTGTCATCATATCATTGATTAGTTTTTTAATTTCTTCAAAATATGAAGTCAAATCCATTTCTTCATATTCTTCTTCAGATTCATCGTTAATTTGAAATTCTTTATTCATATTTTCGTCCTTTTGTTCAACTATCTCTTTTTTAGGCAAATTCAACCTAGATTGTGCGCTGTTATCTTCTTGCAAATTAACCTGCTCCACTTTGCTATCCACTGGCACTTCAAAAACTGCTGCTATGATATTTCTAAATGGAACAATCACCTGCTTTGAAAATTCTATTAATTCGTCATTTCCGCCTGAAAAATATGTTTTTAAAAAGGTTGGAAAATCTAAACTTTTATCTTGAATTTTAATAAGCATACAAAATACAAGTGGCAAAATTTTATATGGTTCAGAAGGCATTTCAAATTTTGCTGGTTTGCCAATAAATTTGATTTGTGCGTGAGAAAATTCTTTTTCAAAATTATAATTTGTTAAAACTTCTTGAAAAAGGTTGTAAAGGGCGTCGCTTTCACCTATTTTTTTTAGCAAATTGTTTATTTTGCTATCAACAAGCAAAAACTTGCCATTTGTAAAATCATCACAACAAGCAATAAAATCTAAAATTTTAATTTTTTCTGAATCGCTTACTACCATATATTTTCTATATAGCACAAATTTTATGATTTTCAAAATAATTTATTATACATAAATAAAAAATCCACCAAAACGATGGATTTATTTATAAATTATTGTTGGTCTTTTGCAGGATTTGTCCAAGTGTAATACTTGCAATCTGGAAAACCTGAGCAACCATAATAAATCTTGCCATTTTTAGAGCGTTTTACAACAACATCTTTTCCACATTCTGGGCATTTTCCTACAACTTTTGGCTCAAATTTCTTGCCTGAATCTTTTTCTAATTTCATAATGTTGTTGCAATTTGGGAAATTAGAACAACCTAAAAATTTTCCATATCTTCCTTCTCTAATCACCATTTTATGTCCGCATTTGTCGCAAATTACATCTGTTTCTTGTGGTGCAACCTTAACCTTTTCATAGTTTGCTCCTGCTTTAGTTAGCAATCCTGAAAAACTGTTCCAGAAACTTTCAACAACATCTTCCCACTTCTTGCCATTTTCTGCAATTTCGTCAAGTTTTGTTTCCATATCCGCTGTAAATTTAACATTTATAACTTGTTTGAAGAACTTTTCGAGATAATCAGTTACAGCTATGCCAAGTTCAGTTGGAACAAGATATTTGCCTTCGTGGGCTACATAATTGCGCGTTGCAATAGTTGTGATTGTTGCAGCATAAGTTGCTGGCCTACCTATGCCCTTTTCTTCCATTTCTTTAACTAAACTTGCTTCTGTAAACCTTGCTGGTGGCTTAGTGAATTTTTGTTCTGTTATAAGCTTTTTGCAATCAACAACTTCACCTATTGTTAAAGGTGGAATTTTGCTTGTATCTTCCTTTTCTTCTGTGTAATTTTTATAAACGGCAGTGAATCCTGGAAATTCAACTGTTTTTCCTACTGCTTTAAAGCCATAATCATTTGCTTTAATGTCCACATTTACATTGTTATAAATTGCATCTGACATTTGACTTGCCAAAAAGCGTTCATAGATAAGTTTGTACAATTTAAAATTATCTTGTGAAAGAGATGACATAACAGATGCTGGCGTTCTTGTTATAGAAATAGGTCTTATCGCTTCGTGGGCATCTTGAGCGTTATCTTTTGATTTATAAATGTTTGGCTTTTCAGGAGCGTAATTTTCTCCATATTCTTTTTTGATAAACTCAATCGCACTTGCTTGTGCATCTGGTGAAACACGAGTACTATCCGACCTGATATAAGTAATCAAAGCAACTTTGCCTTCCCCCTCAATTTCAACACCTTCATAAAGTTGTTGAGCGCAAGCAGATGTCTTTTTAAGGTTCATTCCTAACTTGTTCAATGCATCTTGTTGCATAGTACTTGTTGTGAAAGGTGCTGGTGCGTGAGATTTAGTTGTAGATTTTTTGATGTTTGAAACAATGTAAGTTGCATCTTTTAAGTCCGATTTAATTGCTTCAGTTTCTTCGGCATTATTTACTTTAATTTTTTTGCCATCTTTTGAATTTAATGCTGCTTTAAATTTGAATTTATCAGCATTCTTTTCAAGTTCGGCAGATATATTCCAATATTCTTCTGGGACAAACGCTTTTATTTCTCTCTCTCTATCAACAACAAGTTTCAAAGCGACTGATTGAACGCGTCCTGCGCTAAGTTTTGGCTTTATACGCTTGCAGATGAGCGGAGAAATTTTATATCCCACAATTCTGTCCAACATTCTTCTTGTTTGTTGTGCGTTTACAAGGTCAAGATTGATAATCCTTGGCTTTTTCAACGCTTCTGTAACTGCTTTTTTAGAAATTTCATTAAATTCAATTCTGCATTTCGAATTTGGGTCTAAGCCAAGCAAATATGCAATATGCCAAGAAATTGCTTCACCTTCTCTATCCGGGTCGGTTGCAAGCAACACTTCATCTGCCTTTTTTGCTTTCTTTTTGAGTTCATTTACAACTTCAACTTTATCTGGCATAACCTCATAAGTTGGAGTTATAGTTTTTAAATCTAATCCAAATTCCTTTATTGGCAAATCACGAACGTGACCTTTTGTAGCAAAAACTTCATAGCCTTCACCAAGATATTTCTTTAATGTTTCTCTTTTACCTGGACCTTCTATAACTACTAATTTCATCTTATCTCCTTAAATTAACTCTATTCTGTTGCCTGGCAGTTTTTTGACTATACCCTTGATTTCAAAAATTGTCAAGCAAGAATTTAATTTACTTGTTGGCAAATTTGTTATTTCTTGTAATTGTTCAACAGTTTTACCTTCCAATTTTAACGCATCTAATATCATTTGTTCTTCAAGCGATACTTGAACATTTAATTTTGGCTTTTTAACTGTTACAACATCATTTTTAAATTTTGAAACTATATCTTCATAGCCAAGCACGCAAGCACCTTGCAAGCTTCTAATCAATCTGTTTGTTCCTTTACTCATCGCACTATTAATATTGCCTGGAACAACAAAAATTTCTTTTCCCATTTCAAGCGCATATTCTTTTGTATGCAATGCACCACTTTTCTCGCCTGCTTCGGTTATCAAGACGCCTTTTGACAACCCCGCTATAATTCTATTCCTAAAAGGAAAGGTATATAACGCAGGTTTTGTTGAAGGTTTGTATTCCGTGATTAAAAGCCCTTCTTGGACAATTTTCCTAGAAAGTTCTTTGTTGAATGCTGGATAAATGTATTCAAATCCGCTTCCCAAAACGGCAATGGTCTTTCCATTATTATCAAGTGCTGTTTTATGTGCAACTGTGTCCACTCCAGCGGCCATTCCGCTAATAATTGTAAAGTCATTAAGCACTAAGCCCTTGGCAAATTGTTCTGTAACGATTTTGCCATAACTTGTTGGAGTTCTTGTTCCAACAATGGCGATTCCGTCAGTGTTTAAAAGTGAGATATCTCCTTTGCAAAACAATATATATGGTGGCTGGTCTATTTCTTTTAAACTATTTGGATAGCCAGTTGAGCAAATTGTTAAGCAAACAATTTCTTCGTTATTCAAATTGTTTATGTATGAAGACAAAAAGCCATTTGATAACTTTTGGCATATATCATCAAAAATGGCCTTGTCATTTATATATCTTTCAATTTGGGTTGAATAGTTGTTAAAATTTGTCAATAAATCAGACAATTTTTCTGTTAAAGAAAAAATCTCTTGTTGCTTTTTATATGATAAATCAAAGGCGGTAAAAAATATTATTGCTTGTTCATCTAAATTATAATTCACAACAATCTCCATAGTTTGTTTAGCAACAAACCAGTTAGTATCATATCATACAAAAAATTTTTTTCAAAGGAATTAACGATTGATTTTACAAAAATATAAATAATAAAATCATAATAATTGTAAGAATGCTTAACGAAATAATCAACGCATCTAGTGCGCGCTTAGATTTTTTCTCGCTTTTTATCTCTTCTTCCGTCTTAAAAAGTTCTGGAATGTTCGATTCAGCATTTTCAGCCGTTTGATTTGCATATTTTTCTAAATCCGCTTTGCTTTTTTCATATTTTTCAAAGATGTTTTTAAAGCTCTTTTTCTGATTATCCTTTTGTTGTTCTTCTTCCGCAAAAGTTTCTGAACGAACCTTTGTCTTAACTTCTTCTTTTTTAGGCTTTATGGTTTCCTTAGGCCTTGTTGCTTCTTTTTTAGGCCTTGCTGCACCTATTTTTTCCAAATCTGCAAGCACTTGAGCGTAGGCAACATTTATTTCAGATGTTTTTTTAACTGCAAAATTCTTATCGCCTGGATAAGTGTCTGGGTGATATTTTTTTAATAGATTTCTATATGCACTTTTGATTTCATCTTTGGTGTTTTCTTCAGTTACGCCAAGGATTTTATAATATTTATTCATATATTATTATCATAACTCAACAAGGCAAAATTTGCAATACAAATTCAAGCCTTTTGTTCAATTATTACTAAATCTTCTCCCTTTGAATTTGTATAAACAGTCATCTTATGAGTGTTTAGTTTTTCTGGATTTTCTGTAACAACTTTTTCATAAGCATATAGCATATTAGAAATTTTATTTTCTAAATGCTCTGTTGGACATAATATAGATATTTCAAAATCATTAAAGTCTACAATTCTTGCTTTTAAGGCAATTTCGCCCGTTCTATAATCTGTGTATGTTTCAAAATGTATTTCCTTAGCAAACGCCTTTAAATCCATTAAACTTCTATTATTGATATGAAAGCAATTTAACATTTCATTTAATGTTTCTTGCGATTGCTTGCCTAAAGAAGCATTTGAAATTGTCAATTCTTGCAAATTTAAAAATTGCCCTTCTTTAAAGGAAGACATATTAAATTCCAAATCGAACAAATTTATATGAACAGCATTTGAATTTGTGGAAATATAGGAAGCATCTTCCATTTTTAAAATTTTCAATTCGCTATCTAAAACACAAGTTTTATTTAACGATGAAATTGCATAAGTTTCTTGCCTTTCAGCTAAATGTATAACAAATTTATTTGGCAAAATTGTTTCAATATTGATTACTTTTGCATAAGGATATTTACTTTCAATTCTATTAATCATTTCAGTTTTATCTTTGAAAAAAACTGTTCCGCCCAAGTCAATTTCTTGCGTTATTTGTTGTTGAATTTCTGTTGTTAAATTATTGTTGCCTGTTTCAAACTCAATCTCAACTTCTTTTAAAGAAAACAATGTGAACATAAGGACAATAAGCGTTATAAGAATTGCAAGTATAACGCCTAAAATAATAAATAATTTTTTATGTTTTTTCAAAAACTTCATCTTAAACTCTAGATATTTCAGCCCCTAAATTAGAAAGTTCGTTCTCTAAATGATAATATCCACGGTCTATGTGCTTGATGTTGTTAACTGTTGTGTAGCCTTCCGCAACAAGCCCAGCCAAGACCAAAGCAACACCGCCACGCAAGTCTGTTGCATTGACATCTGCACCATATAATTTTTCAACGCCGTGCACAACTGCTGTTCTGTCTTTAACAGTTATTTTTGCACCCATTTTAACAAGTTCAGGAACGTGTTTAAACCTAGATTCAAACAAATTTTCAACAATCATTGAAGTCCCTTTTGAAATGGATTGCAAAGCCAAAAATTGTGCTTGTAAGTCCGTTGGAAAACCTGGATAAGGCGATGTTTCTATCTTATTGATAGATTTTAAACGACCTTCCGACTTCAAAGTAAGTATATCATTTTCTAACTTGATATTGCAAGCAGTTTTTTTAACTTTTTCCAGCAATGCGATATTGTCTTCCGCCCTAAAATTTTTTATTTCTATATTTCCACCCGTCATCAATCCCGCAATCAAGTATGTTCCAGCAATAATTCGGTCTGGCATAGGCGTATATTCTCCGCCATTGAGTTTCTTAACGCCAATAATTTTAATAGTGCTTGTGCCCGCGCCTGAAATTTTAGCACCAAGCGAATTTAAAAAGTTTGCTAAATCTATAATTTCTGGTTCTTTTGCCGCATTGATTATCTCTGTTTCACCTTTTGTTAAAACTGCCGCTAGCATAATATTTTCCGTCGCGCCAACGCTTGGAAAATCCAAATTTACTCTCGCTCCACGCATATTTCTTCCATCGCAAGTTAAATATCCGTGTTTATCAATAATCTTTACATTGAGTGCCTTTAAGCCTTTAATATGTAAATCTATCGGCCTAGCACCAATTTCACAACCGCCTGGATAAGCAACTTTTGCGTGTTTAAATCTGCCTAAAATAGACCCTAAACTAAATATTGAAGAACGCAAAACTGACGCTAAATCGTGCGGTATACTTGAAGAATTTAATGATGAACAATCGACAATCAAGTTTTTTTCATTAAAATCTATATTCCCTCCTAAATTTGCAAGAATTTTGTTCATATTAATGATGTCTATGTAATTTGGACAATCGTGCAAAATAATTGGCTTTTCAGAGAGAATACAACCTGCCAAGATTGGCAAGTAAGCATTTTTAGCGGGCGTAACTTTAATAGAGCCTTTTAATTTTTTCCCGCCTTTAATTAAAAATTTATCCATATATACTCCATATTCCATACTATGCAAATATTTTTTGATGAGTTAAAGATAATAGAATTGTGATTTAAAACATAAAATATAACATTAAATAAATGTTGCAAAACTTAATTTTATTTGCTAATATATTTATATAAGTGTTAGTTTTTAGCAAATTTAAAGCCACTTAAATAAATATGAATTTTGAGAGGAAAAATTGAAAACTAAAACAAAACAAATAACAAGTTATATTTTAATTTTATTTTTAATAGCCTTTGCGGCTTTGCTTTTTGCAGCCTGTTCTCCAAACAACGAAGACTATTCTTATATGGTTTCTAAAGAATATCAACCAGCAAATGTCGAGATTATAGAAAACGATAAATATGACAATATCGCAATAAAATTAAACGAAAATCGCGATGTAAAGGTGCTACAGCTTAGCGATATTCACCTTGGAAACGGCGCTATGTCAGTAAAAAAAGATAGAAAAGCAATGCAAGCCGTTTGCAAACTTATAGAAAAGGCCAATCCAGATTTAATTGTTTTAACTGGCGATATCGTTTATCCTAACTCAGCATTAACAGGCAGTTCAGACAATCTTTCAGCATTAAAAATTGTCATTAATATAATGGAAAAATATCAAACACCTTGGACAATGTGCTTTGGTAATCACGATGCTGAATATATGGCAGATTATGGCAAAAGTGCCCTTTGCAATTTGTTGGAAAGTGAACAATATAAATATTGCTTATTCAAACGCGGACCTGAAAATATCGGAGGTCTTGGCAATCAAGTTATAAACATTTATAATGCTGACGATTCTTTTAATTCAAGTATTTTCCTATTTGACAACGCAGAATATGCAGGAGCAACGCAAACAAGCGGCTACAACCCTATTTCATTAGAACAAACTAATTGGTATAAAAATGAAATAGAAAAGATGAATGCTGGTGAAGGCAAAACAATTCTATCTTTTGCTTATTTCCACGTTCCACTCAAAGAATATGAAATCGCTTGGAATTTATATCGCGATGGAAATCTTTCTGTAAAACATTATTTTGGTTGGGCAAACGAAAATGGTGAAAATATAAGTGCACCTGATGAAAGAGGAACATTCTTTGACACAGCCGTTGAATTAGGCAGCACAAAAGCAATGTTTTGTGGACATAATCACCTAAATGATTTTTCTATAGAATATCAAAAAATTAGATTAACATTCACAAAATCGATAGATTACATTGCATATTTCTTACAAGGAATTGCAAACAAAACGGAGCAACGCGGCTCAACAACATTAATGATTAAAGGGCTAAACTCCCAAATGACTCAAGATTTTGATATCTATCAAACAAAATTAACAGATATAGAATAAAAAAACCTTAAACGATTTTGTTTAAGGTTTTTTATTTGATTATTTTCTTGGATTTTTAATGTTTGCTTGTGCTGCTGCAAGTCTTGCGATTGGAACTCTGTATGGTGAGCAAGAAACATAAGTCAAACCTGCCCTATGGCAGAAATCAACTGAACTTGGGTCACCACCGTGTTCGCCACAAATTCCAAGTTTGATGTCTGGACGAACTGATTTTCCAAGTTTTGCAGCCATTTCAACAAGTTTTCCAACACCATTTTGGTCAATCCTTGCAAATGGGTCTGATTCAAAGATTTTTCTTTCATAATAATAATCTAAGAATTTTCCAGCGTCATCACGGCTGAATCCATAAGTCATTTGTGTTAAGTCGTTTGTTCCAAATGAGAAGAATTCTGCTGTTTTTGCAATTTCGTCAGCTGTTAATGCTGCACGAGGAATTTCAATCATAGTTCCTATCTTGTATTGAAGTTCAACTTTCTCTTTTGCAATGATTTCATCTGCTTTTTTAGCAACAACATCGCGGACAAAGTTAAATTCTTTGCTATCGCAAGTTAAAGGAATCATAATTTCAGGTTTAATATCATATCCGTATTTCTTTTTAACTGTTATTGCAGCTTCGATAACTGCTTGAGTTTGCATTTCTGCGATTTCTGGATATGTGATTGCAAGTCTTAAACCTCTGTGTCCCATCATTGGGTTAACTTCTTTAAGAGAAGCAACAGTTTCTTTTAAGCGTTTAAATGGAAGTCCCATTTCTGCTGCCAAAGCCTTGATTTCTGCATCTTCGTGAGGCAAAAATTCGTGTAGAGGTGGGTCCAAGAAACGAATTGTAACAGGATATCCTTTCATTTCTTTATACAAGCCAATAAAGTCTTTCTTTTGCATTGGCAATAATTTTTTAAGCGCTTTTTTCCTTTCTTCAACAGTTGTTGAAACAATCATTTCTCTAACTGCTGGAATTCTATCTGCATCAAAGAACATATGTTCAGTTCTGCAAAGGCCAATTCCGTGTGCACCAAAGTTATATGCTGTTCTAGCATCGTTTGGAGTGTCTGCATTTGTTCTAACATCAAGCGCTTTATATTTATCTGCCCATTCCATAATTGTTGCAAAATCGCCTGAAAGTGATGCAGGAACTGTTTTTACTTCTTCGCCATAGATGTTTCCTGTTGAACCATCGATAGAGATATAATCTCCTTCTTTGAATGTTTTTCCGCCAAGAGTAAACACTTTCTTTGCTTCGTCAACAACAAGTTCGCCAACGCCTGCAACGCAAGCTGTTCCCATTCCTCTAGCAACAACGGCAGCGTGAGAAGTCATACCGCCTCTTGCTGTTAAAATACCTTGGCTAACTGCCATTCCTTCTATATCTTCTGGAGATGTTTCAAGTCTAACCAAAATAACCTTTTTAGTTCCTTCTTTTACCATCTCTTCTGCTCTTTCAGCAGTGAAAGCAACTGCTCCGCAACCTGCTCCTGGAGATGCAGGAAGACCTTTTCCAATAACTTTTGCTTTTTTAAGTGCAGCGTTATCGAATTGTGGGTGCAAAAGAGCATCTAATTGTTTAGGGTCAAGTTTCATCAATGCTTCTTTTTCTGTAAGCATTTTTTCTTTAACTAAATCAACTGCAATTTTAAGAGCGGCTTTTGCTGTTCTTTTACCATTTCTTGTTTGAAGCATATAGAGTTTGCCATTTTCAATAGTAAATTCCATATCTTGCATATCTTTATAATGTTTTTCAAGTGTGTTTGCAATATCTGCAAATTGTTTGTAAAGTTTTTTATCTTGTTTTTCAAGGTCTGAAATTGGATTTGGAGTTCTAATACCAGCAACAACATCTTCGCCTTGAGCGTTCATAAGATATTCGCCATAAAGTTTCTTTTCGCCAGTTGAAGGGTTACGAGTGAAAGCAACGCCTGTTCCGCTCTTCTCGCCCATATTTCCGAATACCATTGATTGAATGTTAACTGCAGTTCCCCAACTTGAAGGGATATCGTTAACAC
This sequence comes from uncultured Bacillota bacterium, assembly GCA_900545735.1. Taxonomy (GTDB): domain Bacteria; phylum Bacillota; class Clostridia; order Christensenellales; family UBA1242; genus UMGS687. Next base: position 11,104 of record URAC01000016.1, read on the forward strand.
GGCGATAATAAATTGCTCTTGGATTGTCCCAAGACCTGAAAACTGCTTTAACAGCTTCCAAAAGTTGTGTTTTAGGGTCTTGTGGGAAATCATAACCCATCTCTTTTTTGAAAAGAGTTTTGTATTTTGCAATCATTTCTTTTAAGTCTTCTGCTGTGAGTTCAGTGTCTAACTTAACTTTTCTTTCTTCTTTCATTTTATCGATGATTTTCTCAAATTTTGACTTTTCAAGACCAAGAGCAACATCTGAAAACATTTGAATAAATCTACGATAGCTATCGTAAGCAAATCTTGGATTTCCAGTGAGTTCTGCCAAGCCTTCAACAACATCGTCGTTGATACCCAAATTAAGGATTGTGTCCATCATACCAGGCATAGAAACCCTTGCACCACTTCTTACTGAAACCAAAAGTGGGTTTTTCTTATCACCAAATTTTTTGCCAGTGATTTTTTCAAGTTTTGTCAAATGGTCCATAATTTCTTTGACAACATCATCGGAAAGTTTCTTTCCATCATCATAATAGCGAACACAAGCTTCAGTTGTAACAGTAAAACCTTGTGGAACCGGCATACCAATATTTGTCATTTCTGCTAAGTTGGCACCTTTGCCACCTAGAAGATTTCTCATGTCGGCGTTACCCTCGCTAAAAAGGTAAACATACTTCTTTTTTGCCATAATTTTCTCCTGCTATAAAATTTTTGTTGACATTGTTTTCGATCAACCTGTTAGATAATACTACAATTAACAAAAATGCCCAAATAGATTTGCAAATTTTTTAATATTTTTTTACTTTTTTAACTCTCATTTTAACTAATTAACTAACATATACATATTTTTAGGAGTTTAAGTATGAAGATTAAAAAACTGATAGCCAAAATAATGATTGCTTTATGCGTAATTTCTGTAATTGCACTTGTTGTCGTCATATTTACAGGCTGTGCAAGTTCAACAAGTTTAAACGCAAATTTAAACCACTATGAACTGAATTTAACATTTGATGATGAACATAAAACGGTCGAAGGAAGGCAAAAAGTCAACTATCTAAACAGTGCAGATGTGCCTCTGAATAGCATAAAATTTCACCTTTATCCAAACGCTTTTAGAGAAGGCGCTAAAATCTCGCCAGTCAGTTTGACAAACGAACATAAGGCATATCCAAATGGCAAAAGTTACGGAAACATAAAAATCAATGCTGTAAAAGTTGCAGGAATGAATTGTTCGCTAAAATTAAACGATGAAGATAATATCAACAACCCAAGTTATCAGATAACTGGCGAAGATGAAAATATTTTACAAATTAACTTAACCAAAGAATTATATCCAAACGACAAAATCGAACTTGAAATCGATTACATAATAACCTTGCCAAATGTCAATCACCGCTTTGGATATGGTAATAACACTATAAATCTAGGCAATTTCTATCCTATTGCTTGCGTTTTTGAAGACGGAAACTTTAAAACAAACCTGTATCACTATAACGGCGACCCATTTTACTCCGATATGGCAAATTATGAAGTGTCAATCACATTTCCTTCACAATATAAAATGGCAAGCACAGGCAATCTTATATCCTCTCAAACGCAAGAAAATTTAACAACAAACAAGATGTCAGCCAATTCAGTAAGAGATTTTGCCATCGTTCTCAGCGATAAATTTAAAGTCATATCTCAAAAAACTGATGATGTAACAATTTCATACTACTATTTTTCAGATGAAAATGCAGAAAAATCTCTAGAAACAGCCGGCAAAGCAATTTCAACTTTTAATAATTTAATAGGAAAATATCCATATAAAACTTTATCAGTGGTGGAAGCAGATTTTGTTCACGGCGGAATGGAATATCCAAATTTGATTTACATAGCAACAGATATAACCGACCATTCTCAATATGAACAAGTCATTGTCCACGAAACCGCTCACCAATGGTGGTATAATGTTGTTGGCAACAGCGAATATGACAATGGCTGGCTCGACGAAGGTTTAACAGAATACACCACCGCTCTATTCTACGAACTCAACCCAAATGAAGGAATTAATAAAGACACAATAATCAAAAATGCTTATTCAAATTATTCTTTGTTTGTTGAAGTTTATAGCAGCGTGTATGGCAATTTGGACACATCAATGGACAGGAACTTATCTGAATTTAAAACAGAGCCAGAATATGTTTATCTCACTTATGTAAAAGGTATGTTGATGTTTGACACTTTGAGGGAAATTTTAGGCTTTGAAAAATTTAAAAAATGTCTCCGCGAATATTACACATTAAATTCATTTAAAAACGCAAAGCCCGAAGATATGATTTACGCCTTTGAAAAAGCATCTAACACCAAATTAGAGTCAATATTTAACGCCTGGCTCGACGGAAAAGTCATTCTCTTAAACTAATTTTCAATCAAAAAACTCCCCGTTTGGGGAGTTTTTTTTATTCGTTTAATATATGAATCTAGTTTCTATCTCTTTTGATTTTTCTAAGGAATGGTGGAATTTCGCCTCCATCAATTCTTAACCTTGATGATGCTGTTGTTTCAGTCATTTTTGGTTCTGCTGGTTCTGGATTTGAATATGTTGGTTGTTGGTGCCTATCCATTTCACCTAACCTGCCACGATTGATGTTCATAGCGTTGTTTTCATATATGTATTTATCATATTTTTCACGGTCAAATCCGCCATACGCTTTTACTTCTTCTTTAGATTTTTCAATATTATTTTCATTTTCTAATATATTGTTGTTTGTATTGAAGCCTGTTGCAATAATTGTGATTTCAACTTCGTCATTCATTCCTTCATCTATGCCTGAACCAAAGATAATGTTGCAAGATGGGTCAACAACTTCTTTAACAAGGTCAGCCGCTTCATAAACTTCGTCAAGAGCAAGGTCATTTCCGCCTTTAACATTGATAAGAACGCCGGTTGCACCTTCGATTGTTGTTTCAAGTAATGGGCTTGAAACTGCTTGTCTAACCGCTTCAATAGTCTTTGTTTCGCCTTTTCCGTGGCCAATTCCCATATGAGCAAGGCCTTTATTTTTCATAATTGAACGAACATCGGCAAAGTCTAAGTTGATTAAACTTGGAGTTACAATCAAATCTGAAATTCCTTGAATACCTTGACGCAAAACATCGTCTGCATATCTAAATGCTTCAACAATAGGAGTGCCCTTTGGAACGAGTTTTAAGAGTTTATCGTTTGGAATAACAACAAGAGTGTCAACATATTTTCTTAAATTTTCAAGACCGCGTTCAGCGTTTTCCATTCTCTTTCTTCCTTCAAAATTGAATGGTTTTGTAACAACGGCGATTGTTAAAATGCCCATTTCTTTTGCAAGTTGAGCAACAACAGGAGCAGCACCAGTTCCAGTTCCGCCACCCATTCCAGCTGTGATAAACACAAGATCTGAATCTTTGAGCATTTCAGCGATTATGCCTTTTGTTTCTTCTGCAGCTTTTTGTCCTACTTCTGGTTCAGCGCCAGCACCGAGCCCACGAGTGAGTTTTTCACCGATTTGAAGTCTGACCTCTGCTTTGCTCATCAAAAGTGCTTGCTTATCTGTGTTGATAGCAACAAATTGCGCGCTTTTAATGTTGGCATTAATCATACGGTTAACGGCATTGTTTCCGCCTCCACCGATGCCTATAACTTTGATATTTGCAACTGGTCCTATATTTGTATTTGAATACATATTTCTCTCCTTTATTTCCTTCCAAAAATGTTATGTAATGTTAATCTTGATTTTTCTTGACATTTTAATGCGGAATTTAAAACTGAAATTACGCTTGATAGATGTGGCTTTGCAAGTTCTGGCATTGATGGAACAAGCAACTGAACATTGCGACCGATACTCTTTGCAAGATAATCTCTACTTCCTTTTATATACGAAAGTCCGCCTCCTGTCAAGTAAACTGGCACAAATTGTGAATTTTCTACCCCAAAAGAATTAATTATTTTCTTTATGAGTTGGCACATCATATCTAATCTTGCCTTTACGACCTCATTTGCAAAATTAATTGGCACAGGCAAAACTTTATTTTTAACATTAACTTCATAACAATCCTCCGCTTTTTTTGAATTTATACTTAAAACGATTTCTCGTTTAAGAGCCTCGCCTTGTTCAAAAGTGATTTCTAGGCACTGTGCAAGGTCTGCAGAAATATGTGCACCGCCAAGTGAAAAGGTTTTTAAATTTGTAAGCCCTTTTCCACAAGCACACATCACGCTTGAAGAAATATAGCCAATATCAATAATGATGTTTTCTCTTGTTCTTTCTTCGTTATTTAAAAGATATTTTGCTTGTGCTTCGCTTGAACAAATATATTCAACGCTTTCAATTCCAATTTTTGCAAGAATAGAATTTATTGTTCTAATAAAATAATTTTCCGCATAAATTGAACATATTTCTGTTGTTATTTTAGTTGTTTTTTCATCTTCATAGTCTAAAACTTTTCTTTCATCATCAAGTTTGACCCAATTTGGACTGCAAGAAATTAATGTTTTATCTTTTAATAGTTCTTTATTTATTGCAAGTTGTGCAATTTCATCTACATTTTCTTTTGTCAATTTGATTTTGTTGGCGAAATGCTTTGTGATTTCCTTACATTCAACCATACAAAATTCAGCAGGAACTCCAACAAACAAAGTTGTGATTTTCTTCCTGCTATCAATTTCACCGCTTTCAATCGCTTGTTTTACAGCGTCAAAAAGTTTTTCAGGTTCTAAGAATTCACCTTCGCTAAAACCTGCATATTTTGTTTCAGTTAAGCAACGAATTGCAAAAGTTCCATTAACGCCCTTTCTGCCTAAGCATAAAAAAAGTTTTGATGAACCAAAATCTAAAACCGCTGTTAACTTCTTTTGCACTTCGATATCTTCCTTTGTTTAAATTAATAAAATGAGTAAATTTTGCATAAAAACATCAAATTTTATGAATAAATACTCAATTTTCTTTATAATTATAAAT
>URAC01000017.1 GCA_900545735.1 uncultured Bacillota bacterium
CTACACGAGCCTTATCGTCGGCAGCGTCAGATGTGTATAAGAGACAGTATTAAAAATGATTGATAATTGTAATTGGAATAATGCTACACAGCAATTTAAAATACAAATTATTTTCTCTGATATTTTGATTGATAATAATATTAAAGGCTTTCATAAAACCGATTTATATTTTGACAAATCTTGCTTATATGAAGATTTAATCCCTGATTGGCTTTCTGATGATGCGATGACTTATGTAGATGAAGAAATAATAGATAAAGTGCCAGAAGAATTGAATGAAAAAGATAAAAAGAAATGGATAAAGCAACGCATTAAAGAAACTTTCAAGTATGAAAAAAAGCCTCCTGAATTTGCTCAAGAAGGAGTGTGGCCACAAGATGAAGATGGCAACTTCTTAGTATTTAGAAAACAAAAAGAAAAAGGCGAATTGGTGACATATACTTTTGTAAATCCAAAAACAAAAGAAGAAGTAGAATGCCAAGAAATGTATTAAAAAAACCACCTTATGGTGGTTTTTTTATCTTAATAAGACAAATAGTTTGACAATATAAATATAATATTTCGTGCTTTCTATTATAGAATAAATGATTAAATAAAGTGTATTTTAAAATTAAAAAACACGCTGATGCGTGCTATTTTGGTGGAAGTTATAGGACTCGAACCTATGACCCCCTGCTTGTAAGGCAGGTGCTCTAACCAACTGAGCTAAACTTCCATCAGCGTGGTTAAATATATCACATCAATATTCAAATGTCAACAATTTTTATGCAATTTATTAAAATTTTTTATTTGCCGCGTATTAACTTTTTTATGCTTCCATATAATAAATTTATGAAAACGAAAGTTGTTTTTTTATGCATATTAAGTTTTGCCATAGTTTTAGGCGTTGGCGCGTTAATATATTCCTACGATAAAGTGGTTTATCCGCTTAAATATACTGAAGAAATAAATGCTGCGAGCGAAGAATTTGGGGTGAGCAGTGAATTGATTGCCAGCATTATTAACGCGGAAAGCCATTTTAACGAAAGGGCGGTGTCTAATAAAGGTGCTGTTGGGTTAATGCAAATTATGCCTTCGACAGCGGAATTTGTAATCAAAAAGATGGTCAATGAAAATGTTCAAGATAAGTCAGACGAAGATTTGCAACTAAATTTGTTTGATTATCAAAAAGGAGAAGGTGAACTTTTTGACCCATTGACAAACATTAGGATTGGCACTTGCTATATATCTTATTTAATTAAAAAGTTTAAAAATATTGATACTGCTTTATGTGCATATAACGCAGGTGAAGGCAAAGTTGCCGAATGGTTGAACAATAGTGAATATTCCGTGGATAAGATATCGCTAAAAACCATTCCATATCGAGAGACAAATAATTATGTAGAGAAAGTCAATATAAATTTGAAAGTCTATTCAAGGAAAATTAATAATCGTTGAAAAAAAGTATTGACAAGAAACTTTTCTTAGGTTATAATTAGCACAACTAAAAGGAAAGTTATGGAAAAAGAAATTGTAAAAATCGTATTACCTTATGCAGTTTTGAGTAAAGAAACTTATATTGAAAAAGTTAAAGAAGTTGAAATTGCTAATAATGAAAAGCATTCTTTGAATATTTTTACAAATAGCACAAAAATCAACACATTTATTGATGCAGTTATAGCAACAGGCAAAGTAAGCGCAGAGCAAAGAAAAGAGCATTTTGCTAGGGATATGAAAAAAATTAGAGGTCAAAGTGAAGAAGTTGTTTCTGTATTAGGTGCCGCTGCTTCTTATCCAGTAGCAAGAGATAAATCAATAGTTGCTGTTGAAGAGATTTGTCAATAAAATTTAAAATTGCATACAAATATGGTGGCTAAGCCACCTTTTTTATTTTATAAAATTGCTTGTAAAAATTTAATATTTTTGCAATAATAAAACAGTTAATGGAGAAAATATGAAAATTGTAATTGATGCATTTGGTGGAGATAATGCACCAAAAGAAATTGTTAAAGGCGTGGTCGAATTTTTAAAGGTTAATAAAAATAATGAATTAGAAATTTGTTTATGTGGCGATGAAAGCAAAATTCAAAATGAATTGAGAGAACTTAACTATGATGGCAAGCAAATTAAAATAGTTCACGCTCCAGATATAATTACCAACGATGATGTCCCAACAAAAGCTATTAAAGAAAAGACAAACTCTTCTCTTGCTCAAAGTTTTGAAATATTAAAGCACGATGAAGATTGCATTGGATTAATCTCTGCTGGCTCAACTGGTGCAATTTTAGCAGGGGGTTTTTTAAGAATCGGAAGAATTAAGGGCGTATCTAGGCCTGCTCTTGCTCCATTTATGCCTACTAAGGTCGGTGGCCAAGTTTTGCTTATAGATTGCGGTGCAAATATGGACGCAAATGCAATCAATTTATGTCATTATGCTGCAATGGGAAGTGCATATTATACTTGTATGACAAAAAAAGAAAATCCTAGGGTGGCATTGTTGAATGTTGGAACGGAAAATCATAAGGGCGATGAATTATCCAAAGAAGTTTTCCCTATGTTAAAAAAGATGAACATAAATTTCATCGGAAATATGGAAGCAAGAGATATTATGAGCGGCAAATATGATGTTGTTGTTGCAGACGGATTTTCTGGAAATGTGCTATTAAAATCAACAGAAGGCGCGCTTAAACTTATGATTGAAGAAATGAAAAATATGTTTACGCAAAACACACTTACTAAACTTGGCGCTTTAACTATGAAAAAAAGCATTAAAAGAATGAAAAAAACTTATGATTTTGATGCTTATGGCGGCTCTCCATTTTTAGGTTGCAAAAAAATCATAATAAAATCTCACGGTTCTTCAAAAGCTTCTGCAATAGTTGCATCAATTCAACAAGTTTTGGTACTTTACAAAAATCAAATAAATGATATAATTGAAAGTAGCGTTGAAAATGTTACATTAGAAAATTTACAAAATGCTTAGGAGAAATTATGGCAGATATATATAACATATCCAAGGAAGAATCCGATAGATGGCACGCGAAAAAAGCAGTGGATAGATTTTTAGACAAAAATGGTATGTATTCACACTTGAAACTTGACTTTTTGATGGTGCCAGAATTTTTAGGAATGCAATTAAATGGAGTTGCAGAAAATAGATGGTTTGCTAACATTCAAAGATATGATGGAAAAGCAACTATAAATGTCAACACTGTTGATGGCATCAATAGAAAAACTGCTATTGCTATTGGCTATTGCCTAGCTGTGGATTATTACAAAAATTTAGAAGAAGAGCGCAAGAAAAAGAACTATTTAAAAACTTTTCAAGATTTATATTGTGACGATAAGGGCAATATTAGCATAAAAACATACAAATTTTTAGGACCTGAAATTTGCGAAAAGTTAAAAAATATGTCCGATGATGAAAAAAAGGCAATCGTTGAAAACGCAGTCAATAATAAAACAGATTATGAATATTATGTTTCGGAAGAAAATATTGACGAAGAACTAACTGATAAGCAAGGCGATTTTGAAAAGAAATGCTTATATTTTGCGGAAGATTTAGTTTCTAGAGATTTTTCACCAAGGTTCCAAAAACAACAAATTAAAAGTAATTTAATAGACCATCAATTTTAAAATACAAATCAAAAACACTTGACAACAAGTGTTTTTTATGTTAAATTTAGTTCGTTACCGCGTTGAAGTGGTTTTTTAAGTTATGGCATAAATGTCATCACCATAAAAGCGAGTCTGGTTAGAGGAGGTACTTGTAATGTTTGCAATCGTTGAAACTGGCGGAAAGCAATACAAAGTTGAAGAAGGTCAATTTATCGAAGTTGAAAAATTAGAACGTAATGTTGGCGACAAAATCAATTTGAATGTATTGTTATTATCCGATGGTGAAACTGTCAAAGCTGGCAATCCTTATGTTGAAGGAAGCTCAGTTGAAGCCGAAGTTGTTGAACACGGTAAAGGAGACAAAATTGTTGTTTTCAAATACAAACCAAAGAAAAATGTTCGCAAGAAACAAGGTCATAGACAACCATATACAAAATTAAAAATAACGGCTATAAAGTAAGATGATAAATTTAGTTTTTAAAGAAAAAGGTGATTTGATAATAGGTTTCGCGTGCAACGGCCATTCAGGCTATGCTTGTGAAGGGGAAGACATTGTCTGCGCGGCGGTATCTTCGCTTGTGCAAAATGTTGAAATTTGTCTTTCCGAAGTTATGAATATCAAATTAAATGTGCAAAGAAGCGATAAAAATGCTAAATTTGAGTTAAATTTTGCAAAAAATGTTTCTCAAAGTGATATAGAAAAAGCACAAGATATTTTAAAAGCATTAAAAATTTCATCACAAAGAATTGAAAAAGAATATAAAAAATATTTAAAAGTGGAGGTCGAAAATGAAATTATTTAATATTCAACTTTTCGCTCACAAAAAGGGTGGCGGTTCAACAAAGAACGGCAGAGATAGTAATTCTAAACGCCTTGGCGTTAAAGCAGCTGATGGTCAATATGTATTGGCAGGCTCAATAATTATCCGTCAAAGAGGAACCAAAGTATATCCAGGCAAAAATGTTGGCCTTGGAAAAGACTACACTCTATTTGCGCTTACAGATGGAAAAGTTAAGTTTGAAAAGAGCGGATGCAAAAAATTAGTAAGCATTTGCGAAGTAGCAGAATAATAAAAGTGGAGGAAAGCATATATGAGTAAAGTATGTGAAATCTGCGGAAGAGGTAAAATGTCAGGTCACACTGTTAGCCATAGTAATAGAAAAGCAAACAGGACTTGGGACATCAATCTTCAACAGACAACAATAGTAGAAGACGGAAAAGAAAAGAAAGTTAAAGCTTGCACAAAATGCATCAAAACTAATAGAAAATAATTTTCTTATATAAAAATTTAAACACTCACAATCGTGGGTGTTTTTTTATGCTACATTGTAGCCTTTGTTATTTATGTTAGCAATCAGCGCCACAAAAGTTTTGAACAGAATAAGTTTGCAAAATAAGAAGCGGCGAGGCCGTGGAATAAAACGCTCAGCATAAAATTAAAATAAAAACTCTCTTTAGTTAGAGAGTTTTTTATTGCTAATTTTTTTAAGAATGAGTTCAATTAGTTTATTTAATTGGACGCTAAATGAAATAAGTGCGAGCAAAATGATTGGATAAATCAATGTTGGCAAATATGTTATGCCGGTTAAGCCATTAAAGCCTAACATCAAATTGATTGCGATTGAAACTAAAATTAAACAAACTGAAGTGATAATGCAATGCAATGTTGATGTTATGTTAAGCACTGGCAATTTTGATTTTGGATGTTTGCTTTCATAAAAGTAGAGTGCTAAGTAAGACAAGCCAATTAATAAAATTACACAAGGAATTACAACAAATGCAATTCTGCCATATAATTCTGTTTTAATTCCAAAATTTAAGGCTAGGCTCAAGATTATCGAAATAATTAAGAAAATTGAACATCTGAATGCGTTTACTAGCCAAATATGTTTTTTGTCTAGTTCTTCGCTTTTATCAACTTGCTTATATTCGTCAAATTGAATGCCTAAATGATTGTAATAGTTTTTCAAACCCATATAACTTGAAAAGCTTGGCCTTTGTGAAATGCGTCTTTGCGTTTGTGGTGCACTCGACCTTTCTTCTTGGACATCTTTTCTTGGCGAGTTAAACATATTTTCAGAACGCGAGTTTTTGAAGGTTATATTTTCATTTGGTGAAGGAATTTCTATGTTTAAATTCATAGGCTCAATCTTTTTAACTTTTGGGAGTTCCGTTGCGGTTTCATATTCGCTTAAGAACACGCCATCGTTTTTATAAAAGATTTCTTCAGGTTTGTTTTCTGGTGCCTTTTCTTCCTGATTTGTTTCAACTTCTTTTTCTGGAACTAAGAAATATCCATCGCGAGCGGAAGCATATTTTGAAATGTTAAAAGTTGATTCAACTTTTTCTTCTTGCTTTTCATCTTTAACAGCTTCGATTTCCTGCTTTATTTCTTCGTTTTTTGGAAGATTGTTTTCAATTTTTTCATTTATGAAGCAATAATCTTCTTTTTTTTCAACTTTTTGCTCGTTTTTTTCGCTTTTAAAGAATTTATTTGCATTATTTTGTTTCAATTTTTCAAATTCAGACTTTCTATCTGCTTCTGTAAATTGTTTTAACTGAACGAGTTGCGATTTGGAATTCAAATTTGCAATTCTTGCTGCACGCTGAATTTTTTCTTCTTTTACAGGTTCTTGAACTGGAATTTTGTCAAACAAATTGTATTGCAGTTCATCAATTTTATTTTCTTCAACACTTGCTTTTGTAGGTTGCTCTTTTTTATCTTCTTTTAAAAGATTAAAAATATTGCCTTGGTCTAATATTGTGAAATTTTGCTCATTAGATTGATTTTCTTTTTTCTCTTGAACTGGGCTTGAGTTTAAAACCACACTAGGTGTTTCTTTTTGCTTCATAAAATTGTCTGCCCACGCTGAAGCGGTTTTTTTGCCTAAGTCTGTAAGACGATAGTAGTGCCTATTTCCGCCCAATTCGCTTTCAGTCCAGTATGAAGAAAGCATCTCGCTGCTTTCCAATCTTTTTAAAGCACTATACAGACTTGGTTGTTTGAGTTCTATTTTTCCATTTGACCATTTAGAAATTTCTTCAATAATTTCATAACCATACTTATCTCCATCAAGCATAGTTGTTAATATAACATTATTTAATTGTCCCCTTGGAATTTCATCTAATATGTAATTCATTTTTGCTCCTAAAATGGTCAATATTATTACATAATAATTATATCTACACTTAACTTTTGTGTCAAGCATATTTTAATCTGCAAATAAAAAAACGCTTTAAGCGTTTTTACTTTTGGCAATCATCTTTACATTCGTAAGTCTTACAAAAATGTGCGTTTTCAGTTTTGCCTGTTGTAACTTTGATTGTATTCATTTCGCAGTTGCAACCTTCTACATTGTGAATGCAATCTTCAACATCGCAGCAAACGCCTTGATTGTTTTGATTTTGTTCCATTTTTAACCTCCAAAATTATCTTTCCAAATACTCTTTTTTTTATTCAAAATTTGCTTGAAGATTAAATATAGTTGACAAAAAAACAATACTGATTTACAATCAAAATATGGAAATATTAGAGATGGAAAAAAGCACGCTTTTAGACGATGTGCTTATTGATTTAGATGAAAATTCAGTTAAAACTAGCGTTGAAAAGGAGCTTGCAATAGACTATTCAAACGATGTGCTTGCCATCGTTTTGCTTTATCGCAATCCAAACTTTAAAGGGGTAATAAAGCCATATAACCTTGAAATTTGCGGCAAAAAGATGTATGAATGGGTGGAAGAAAGCGTTTCAAACTTTGAAGTTAAAACCATCGCTTGTGATGACAATTCTAACATTGTGCCACTTATCAAACCTTTGTTAAATGAAAAGAAAACGACTATTGTTTTGTATTCAGACACGCCACTTCTCACAAAAGAAACGATAGATGAAGTTTTAGATTATTATTCTATGAGGCATCTAAATGTTTTGAAATTGAATAGGGGTTGGGTTTTTAACACTGAATATATTTCAAAAGCGGAAGATGTTACTAGTGTGATGTCAAGAGATTTTGGCGTAAAAGAATTTTATGCTGTTGGTGATGCATTTTCTTTGGAATATGCAACAAACATTTTGAAGAATAGAATTTTGGACTTTCATTTACATAATGGAGTTTTCATTGAAGACAAAAATTCAACATTTATTGATGCTAGCGTAATAATTGAAAGTGGCGTTAAGATTGAGCCAAACAATGTGCTAAAAGGCGAAACTTACATTGGTAAAAATGTAGTTTTAGAGCCAAATAACACAATTTTATCATCAATAATTTCAAGCGGTTGCGATATAAAAAGCTCGTATATTAAAAATAGCAAAATAACAGAAAATATGGTTGTTGGACCTTTTGAATTGATAGAGGAAAAGGAAAGTTAATGAAAATAATCGTTGGGCTGGGAAATCCAGAAAAAAAATATTTTAACACTTATCACAATATTGGTTTTATGTGCGTTGATAGTATTGCCGAAGATTTAGGGCTAAATTTTTCATTCAAAAATGCGTTAAATTCTGAAATTGCGGAAATAATTATAAACAAGAGCGAATTGTGCAAACTTTACAACATCAAAAAAAGCGTTGATGGCAAAGAAAAGTTAATATTATTAAAACCCCACACATATATGAATTTAAGCGGAGATGCAGTCAAAGCGGCGATGAAAAAGTATGGGGCAAAGATTGAAGATGTGATAGTGTGTGTTGATGATGTTGATTTGCCAGCAGGCAAGTTCAGAATCAGAGAACACGGCAGCGCTGGCACTCACAATGGACTTAGGAACATAACTGAAAGGGTTGCAAGCGAAAACTTTATGCGTGTAAGAATTGGAATGGATAGTTCGCAAAGAGGAGAGTTGATAGATTATGTCTTATCAGACATATCATCTGAAAACAAAAATTTAATTGAAAATGCAATAAATGAAGCAAAAATTGCACTTTTTGAAAGAATATTATAATGGACATATTAAAAAATCTAAAAATCTTTAAAGACTTCTATAAAAATATAAATAATGGCAAGCAAGTTGATTTGTCTGGATTTACTGATAGCGAAAAAGCAATTTTAATATCAGAGACAAATCACTTTTTTGACAAAAAGATTTTAATTGTGGCTTCAGATTTGATTTCGGCAGGCAATTTAGAAAATATGCTCATCGCTTTGGGGCATAAAGTTCAAGTAATTAAAGATTTTGTGAAAATAAATTACTCCAATTTGGAGTGGCAAAAACGCGATAGGGAAATCAAAAAGGCTGAACAACTTTCTGCTCAAGTTGTCGATTATTGTTTGGGCGATAGTGATGTTATGATTTTTTTGCCTTCAACAATCAATCAAAATATATTTGATTTTGAAACAATTTATTTTCAAAATCTCAATTTTAAGGTTGGGGAAAGTTATAAGCGTGAAGAATTATTAAAAAGTTTAATAAACTTAGGGTTTACTAGGACAACAGAAAAACCGCTATTAAATGAATTTTTAATTTTGGGAGACATCTTAAAAATTAACTATCAAAATGAAAGTTATGTAGTAGATTTTTTTGGCGATGAAGTTGAAAGCATAACCAAAGAAGATAAAACAAAACTTGACAACTTAGACATTAAAGCTACAATGCTAAAATTTAACGATGGGCTTGTGGAAGAAAATTTGTTTATAAACATCATTAAAAATGTGCTTCCAATAATATTTATAAGCGAGCCAAGGCATATTTTAGATGAAATCTATTATCAAAAAATTGAAGATAGTTCCAATAGAAACAAGGCAAATAAATTTATAACGAAAGATAATTTTTTCTTGGAAATAAAAAAAATAATGCAAAATTACGCTATTTTCCGTGAAATTTATTTGGATTGTGGAGAAAACACGCAAATTGTAAATCAAACAGTGGGTGCAAGAAAATATTTTTATGACTATAAAAGTTTGATTTCCGATTTGAAATATTATCAAGAAAATCAATTTAAAGTTGTTCTCTTTTGTGGCAGCAAGGATAGTGAAAAATCACTTTTTAACTATTTAGCACAGCAAGTCAGAGGGATTCAAATTTTAGATGAGAAAAATTGCCAAAATCAAAATGGGATTTTTATAACTGATTTCAATTTGCCGATGTCAGCAAGTTTTTTGCAAGATAAAATTGTTTTTATTGGCACAGATGATTTAATTAAGAAAAATGCTGTTAAAATTAACAAATATGTATCCAAAAAAAGCATTTATCTTCCAAAAGTTGGAGATTACGTAGTTCACGAATTGCACGGAATTGGCAAATGCGTTCAAATTGAAAGATTAAAAATCTTAAACTATGAAAAAGATTATGTTGTTGTAGAATATCGCGGCGGGGACAGATTGTATGTTCCAAGCGAGCAACTTAATCTTTTATCTGCCTATATCGGCTCTGACGAAGAGCCAAAACTCAACACGATAGGCGGAATTGAATTTGCAAGGCAAAAAGAACGCATTAAAGCATCGGTCAAGAGAATGGCATTTGACCTTTTAAAATTATATGCAGAGCGTGAAAAGCGAAAGGGTTTTGTTTATGAAAAAGACAATTATTTGTATGAAGCATTTGAAAAATCCTTTCCTTATGAAGAAACGGAAGACCAATTAAAGGCTGTTGCAGATATCAAAAAAGATATGGAAAGCGACAAGATTTTGGATAGGCTTATTTGCGGAGATGTTGGCTATGGAAAGACAGAAGTTGCTTTGCGTGCCGCATACAAAGCGGTTTTGTCTGGAAAACAAGTTGCTTTCTTGTGTCCAACGACAGTTTTATCTGAACAACATTACAACACCTGCAAAGAAAGATTTAAAGATTTTATGGTCAATGTTGAAGTTTTAAACAGATTTAAAAGCCAAAAACGAGAAGTTGAACCTATTTTGCAAAGATTGAAAGAAGGCAAGATTGATATTATTTGCGGCACCCATCGATTGTTAAACAAAGATGTTGTTTTTAAAGACCTTGGGCTTTTAATTTTGGACGAAGAGCAAAAGTTTGGAGTTGAACATAAAGATAAGATTAAACAAATAAAGACTGATGTTGATGTTTTAACTTTGTCAGCAACGCCAATTCCAAGGACGTTACAGATGTCGCTTTCTGGTATAAGAGATATCAGTTTGATAGAAACGCCACCAAAGAACAGATTGCCAGTACAAACTTATGTTTGCGAATATTCAGATAGATTGCTTGTTGATGCTTGCAAAAAAGAAATATCAAGAAATGGGCAAGTGTTCATAATTTACAACGAAATAAAAACTATAGATAATTTTGCAAGTAGGGTGCAAGATTTGTTGCCAGATGCGGTCATTGGTGTCGCACACGCCGAAATGAGCAAACAACTTTTGAAACAAACTATCACAAAGATGTATAATCACGAATATGACATCGTGATTGCAACGACACTAATTGAAAACGGCATTGACAATCCATTTGCTAACACACTTATAGTGATAAATTCAGATAGATTAGGGCTTTCAGAACTTTATCAACTGCGTGGCCGCGTTGGAAGAAGTGATAGGCTTGCCTATGCATATTTGACTTTTGAGCCACAAAAAGTGTTGACCGAAAATGCTTATAAAAGGCTTGAAGCGCTTTCTCAATTTACAGAACTTGGCAGCGGATTTAAAATTGCAATGCGCGATTTGGAAATTCGTGGGGCAGGTGATGTTTTAGGTCGTGAACAACACGGACATCTAACAAAAATAGGTTATGAGTTATATAACAAGATTGTTGCGGAATCAGTTGATGAACTTCGTGGACAAAAACGAAAAGAAGTTAAAGAAATAAAACTTGATATCGCCATTGACGCTTATATTTCTTCAGATTATGTAAAAGAAGAAAGTGAAAGAATTGCAATATATTCTAAAATCAGCGATTTGTTTACAGAAGAACAATTAGAACAATTAAAAGTGGAATTGCAAGAAAATATAGGTGTATTGCCAAACGAAACGCTAAACTTGATGAAAATTGGCTTATTAAAAAACTTGGCACAAGATAATTTTGTTCAAAGGGTGGTCTTAAACGATAAAGAATGCAAGTTCATTTTATACAAGCAAGAAAATATTGTAACGGATAAAATTTCTTCTTCGCTCAAAGAATATAAAAACGAAGCGTCATTGATATTTGAAAAGGACCCAATAATCAATTTTAAATTGAATATGACTTTGGAAGAAAAACTTGACTTTTTAATAAAGTTTTTAGCGTAAAAAAAGTGAGATTTAATCTCACTTTTTTAATTGCTAAATCCTGTGCTTGTGCTTCCAAATCCACCCGTTCGGACATTTGTTATTTCTTCTTCATCGTCAACTGTTAAAAAGTATGTAAAAACTCCTTGTCCAATTTTATCGCCAACTTTAATTTCATAATCTTCTTTTCCAAGATTAATCAACCTAAAGCCCAAATTGCCATCATTTGAAACGTTTCCATAATAATCACTTTCTATTATTCCAGTTCCATTTGCAATCATAATGTGCTTTTTGCCCATCTTGCTTGTAACAAAAAGCATCAGCATTTCATTTTCGTTAAATTTTGCTTTGATGTTTGTCCAAATCATTTCGCTTTCGCCAGGTTTAATTGTTATGTCTATTGGACTATACATATCATAGCCAGCAGAATATTTTGTTGCTCTCTTTGGCATTTTAAATTCTGTTTGATTGTATTGCCTAAATTTTTCATCTACAACTTCAAATTTTCTCATTTTTCCTCCCATAAATCTTTTGGATACACATTGTTTTCTATCAATTTTTGAATTTCTGCAACAACCTTTGGCTTGTCTTCTTTATATGTTACACCTTGCCAAACTGCACTTGTTTTCAAAACTTCAACATCAACCTTGTTTGTTTTAATCAAATTATCAACAACTTCAGGAATTAAAAATTCACATTTTTCTAAATTTTGCTTATTTTTTTCTAAAAATATAGGAAATTCTTCAACTAAATATTGAAATAGTTTAGGAGTAAAACAAAACATATTCATTGAAATTGTTGTGTTTGGGTCAATAACTTTTGTTTCGCCTCCGCAAATTGGGGTTGCATATATCTCATTATCTTTCAATTCTAATGTACTTTCAACAATATGAGTTAATTTATTATTTTCAACCTTGCAAACTCCGCGTTTTGTTGCCCCATTTTCTGTTATTGTATTTTTTGCTTGATAGCCCACAAGCCCAAAATGTGTTGAGTTAGCATTCAAGCCTTTTAAAAAGCTTGCAGCCGTTTTGAAAGCATCATAGCCGTAGAAATCATCTGCATTAATAATTGCAAAATTGTTGCTTACAACATCTTTGCAGGACATTATTGCGTGGGCTGTTCCCCAAGGTTTTATTCTATTTGGTAAAATGTCCAATCCTTTTTGAAAGACATATTCCACTTTGATTTTATTTTCAATTCTTTTGCCAACTGTTTGCCTAAACAAATCATAATTTTCTTCTTTGATAATAAAAACAACCTTTTCAAAACCCGTTTTAATAGCATCAAAGATAGAATAATCAATTATAAAATTCCCGTTTGAGTCTATGGGTTCCACTTGTTTTAAACCGCCAAAGCGACTTCCCATTCCAGCGGCCATAATAACTAAATCCATAAATCCTCCTAAAAATATTATATCATTTAATAAACATAATTGCAACTATGTTTGTAAAATAAGATATTTGCGTTATAATATAAATTATGAAAATTGGAAATGTAGAAATTAAAGGAAATTTGTTTTTAGCGCCTATGGCGGGCGTAACCGATGTTGGCTTTCGTGCAGTTTGCAGGAAGTTTGGTGCTGATTTGTGCTGCACGGAAATGGTTTCTGCAAAAGGCTTAATTTATGGAGAAGAAAAATTTTTAAAATCGTTTTCAAATGTTGATTGCTTATCTGAAAACGATACTTTCTTGCAAAAGAACATTTTGAACAAGGATTTTATAAAAGACAATCCAGAACTCTCAAAGAATAAGACGGCAACACTCTTATTAACGGAAGAAATAGAGCAGCCAAAAGTTGTTCAAATTTTTGGAAATGACCCTGAAATTATGGCAAAGGCTTGTCAACATCCATTGATAGAAAAATTCGACATAATAGATATTAATATGGGCTGCCCAGCACCTAAAATTGTGAAAAATGGTGAAGGCAGCAAACTTATGGAAGATTTTGAGTTGGTGGAAAAAATTATTAAAGCCTGCAAGGCGGCAACAAATAAGCCAATAACTGTAAAATTTAGAAAAGGTTTTAAAAAAGATGTTGCGGTGGAATTTGCAAAATTGTGCGAAAGGGCGGGCGCCGATGCTATTACAATCCACGGAAGGCTTGCTAGCGAAATGTATGGCGGAGTGGTCGATTACCAGACAATAAAATTGGTCAAAGAAAGTGTGAAAATTCCTGTCATTGGCAGTGGAGATGTCAAGGACTTTGTAAGCTATCAAAAGATGTTAGAAACAGGCGTTGATGCTGTAATGATAGGCAGGGGAGCACTTGGCAAGCCATATATTTTTGACCTTTTGAAGGGCAAAGATATAAACGATTTAAATGAAATTAAGTTGTATTGCGCAAAAAAGCAAATTGAAATCTTAAAAAAATATTTCAAAGAAGAATTTTTAGTAAAATATATGCGAAAACACTTTTTGTGGTATGCCTCAGGTTCTAACAAAAAAGAGTTGAAGCAGCAACTTGCACTTTGCGAAAATTTAACCGAAGGCATAAACATTTTAGAAAAAATTTTGTTGTGCGATTGAAAAAAGTTCTAATAAAATCTCCTAGCGAATACATTATTTTGAGCGTAGGAGATTTTTTATGAAATTCAAAATTGCTAAGTTTAAAGAAAAAAAGGTCAAACCAGTAAAAGAAAAAGATGAAAGTGCGCCAAAATTATGGTTTGCAATTTTAAAAGGTTCTTTAATCAGCCTTGCAGTTTCTCTGGTAGGAATTTTAATTTTTGCCTTTTTTATAAAATATGTTGCAGTTCCAACTTCTGCAATTAGACCTGTCAATCAAGTAATCAAAGGGCTTTCGCTGCTTATTGGAACATTTATTGCTTTGAAAAAGTCTGACAAAATGGGGTTGGTTACTGGCCTAATAATTGGCCTTGTTTACACGATTTTAGCATTTGTTGTATTTTCAATCTTAGATGGGCACTTCGAATTTTCAAAAACATTAGTGAACGATTTGTTATTTGGTGGAATAATTGGCGCGATATGCGGAATAATTGCAGTTAATTTGCGTAAAAAATAAAATGCAGGGATTAAATCTCTGCATTATTTTTTCTTAAATATTCCAAAACATTTTCAAAATAGTCTGGCAAAGGTGCTGTAAACAGCATCTTTTTGTTTGTTGTTGGATGAACAAATTCAAGTTGTTTTGCAAACAAGCATTGACCCTTCAATTTAAACTTGTTGCTTCCGCCATAAATTTCATCTCCAATTATAGGGTGATGCAAATATTTGCAATGAACCCTTATTTGATGCGTTCTGCCAGTTTTCAATTCAAATTCTACTAACGAATAATCTTTAAAGAACTCCAATGTTTTATATTTTGTAATCGCACACTTGCCTTGCTCTGATACTGCCATTTTTGTTCTATCTTTTTTGTCGCGAGCAATATTTGTTATGATTTCGCCTTGCGGCTCTTTAAACCTGCCATCAATGATTGCTAGATAAATTCTCTTGCAAGTTTTGTCTTGAAGTTGTTTTGAAAGTTTAACGTGAGCCAAATCATTTTTTGCAACTACGAGTAAACCAGCGGTGTTTTTATCTAAACGGTGAACAATGCCTGGTCTGATTTTTCCATTGATGCCAGACAAGTTGTCAAGTTGAGCAAGCAATCCATTTACAAGCGTGCCATTTTTTGTTGTTTGGCTAGGGTGAACAACCAAGCCTTGTGGCTTGTTGATAACTGCCAAATCTTCATCTTGATAAATAATATCCAAATTCATTTTTTCAGGCGACAAATCAATTTTTTCAGGCTCAATAAAATTGCTGTCTCTTATACACATCTCCGAGCCCACGAGACTA
>URAC01000018.1 GCA_900545735.1 uncultured Bacillota bacterium
AGTTAGCAAAAAAACATTTTTTCTTTTAAATATTGTTTAAAATATTTTGAAAAATAAAATTTTAATTATAAACTTAAATTATGAAAAAGATTGAAATCACAGCAAGCGAAAAAGATAAAGTATTAAATTTAGTATCAAAAAATATTCCAGAAATTAGTTTTGCTTATGCCAACAAACTTTTAAGGCAAAAAGATATTAGAGTTGATAACAAAAAGGTCAACGAAAATGTTATGGTCAATCCAGAAAGTTTGATAACAGTTTTTGTTCCAGATGATGTTTTGGCAAAGCAAGAAATTGACTTTGATATTGTTTATAAGGACGACAAACTTTTGATAGTTTTCAAGTCAAAGGGCATTGAAGTAACTGGGGAAGGTCTAAACTTAACAAATCTTGTTTGCAAAAAACTTGAAAACAAAAATATATTTGCTTTAAACAGGCTTGACCGTAACACAGAAGGTTTGGTCTTGTTTGCAATGGGCAAAGAAAATTATAACGAAATCAAAAAATCGATGAACAAGGGCGAAATAACAAAAGTTTATATGGCGGAAGTTGTTGGAATTCCAAAATGGGACAATTTGACAGCGGTAAATTATCTCCAAAAGGACGAAGAAAAGAGCGAAGTTAAAATTTTTGATAAGCCTGTTAAAAATTCAGTCAAAATTGAAAGTCATTTTATGGTTGTAAATAGAACAAGCGGTGGCACAAGCGTTTTAGAAATTGAAATCAAAAATGGGAAAACTCATCAAATTAGGGCTCAACTTGCCCACTTAGGATTTGCTATTGTTGGCGATGGAAAATATGGAAAGAATGCAGATAATAAAAAATTTAAAACAAAAACTCAAAAATTAACGGCAATAAGCCTAAAATTTGCTTTTAAAAATGAAAAATTAAGATATTTAAATGATTTGAATTTGCAAGTTAAGCCAACTTGGCTTAATGTTTAGGAGATGGTTATGCAAAGAGTGGTCGTTATAACTGGTGTTTCATCAGGAATAGGTTTGGAACTAGCAAAAAAATTCATTGGCTATGGAGACAAAGTATTTGGATTATCAAGGCACGAGTTTGCGTTAGAAGGGTTAAATCATATTGTTTGCGATGTTTCTTTTAGCGATGAATGTAAAAACGCGATTGAAAAAGTTTATGAGCAAGAAGGAAGAATTGACTTGCTTATTAATAACGCAGGAATGGGTATAGCAGGCTCTGTTGAAAACACAACGGAAGCGGACGCTAGAAAGATTTTTGATGTCAACTTTTTTGGAACATTTTATATGTGCAAACACGCTTTGCCATATTTAAGGTTAAGCAAAGGAAGAATTATAAATATCAGTTCAGTGGCATCTAAACTTTCAATTCCTTATCAAGCGTTCTATTCAGCATCAAAAGCTAGCATAGATGCAATTTCAGCAGGAATTAGGGCAGAAGCAAAATCATTTGGCGTTAAGGTTACAACAATTTTGCCAGGAGACACAAAAACTGGCTTCACAGCAGCGAGAGTCAAACACGATGACGGCGTTTATGATGAAAGGTTTAAAAAGTCCATAGAAAGAATGGAAAAAGATGAGCAAAATGGCATGACCAGCGAATATGTAGCAAAAGTAATTTTTAAAACTGCAAATAAAAAACACCCACCAATTTATAAAACTGTGGGAGTTCAATATAAAATCTTTGTTGCTCTGGCAAAAGTTTTGCCAAGCAGATTTGTTGAGTGGATTGTTGGCAAATTGTATTCTTAATCAAACACAGTTCCAAAATCTTTGACGCGGACGGCGGTTGCATTTATTTTAAATGTGAGTCGTCCGCGTTCTTCTTCCATTTTGATGTTAATTTCATCGTCCAATTCTAAATAACTTTCAAGCAATGCAGTTATTTCACTTTTTAGAATTGCAAGCGTTCTTGCTGGACTTTGATTTTTATCGCGAACTAGCACATTTATCAATCTATTTGTTCCAATTTCTGCTATTGTAGCCATTTTTACCCCCTTAAACTTTGCGTTTTAAATTGCGCCTTAAATTTCCAAAAAAGCCACGATATTTCATTGTGTAATCATATATCTTTTTAGTTCCTTCGTGCAGATTTTCCGCAAGCAGGGCAAACGCTCTGCCGCTTTGACTAGATAAGGCAAGACCTCCAACAGTGGAAAGTGCAGATATATCATCATCTTCGGGAATTACGCCCAGAAGTGAGGTTTTTAAAACCTTTACTATTTCTTCCACTTCAAGCATTTCACCGTTTAAAACTAAATCACCACGAATTCTATTCACCACAATGCTTTTATGAATTAAATCGTATCCAGAAAGTATTGATAGCACTTTGTCAGCATCTCGAACACTTGAAATATGAGGCGTTACAACAACAATTGCTTCATTAGCACAATAAACTGCTCGATGGAAACCCGCTTCAACACCAGCAGGGCAATCAATCAATATGTAATCAAAACTTGCATCTAAATCTTCTATGATTTTTTTTATCTTTTCGCCGTTGACATTGCTATATGAATATGAATGAGAAGAGGGCATAACATAAAGGGAAGAAATTCGATTGTCTTGCACTAACGCTTGTTTTGCGCGGCATCTTCCTTCAATGGCGTCAACAATATCAAACATAACTCTCTTTTCAATGCCCATAACGACATCTAAATTGTTTAGCCCGATGTCGACATCTATCAAGCAAACTCTAAAACCGAGCATTGCTAATGTCGCTCCCAAATTTGCACAAATCGTGGTCTTTCCAACTCCGCCTTTCCCACTTGTTAAAACAATTTTTCTTGCCATATTTTTTCCTTGCTACAATTATAGAAGATTTGCAAGGCATCTCAAATGCGGAATTTGTTTATTTTTTGAGTTTTTTGTTATAGAGTTGCGAAAAACAATGTTTTATTATTTAAAAATTTTTGATTGTTCATAAATATGTGATATTATAATCGTATGAGATTAAAAGATAAAATTTTAAAATTTTTTGAGAAAGGGCAGATACATTTTAAAAGTTTTGGCGCACTCATTGCGTCAATTTCTGATAGGCTTGACGAAGATGTCAAAGATGTGTCAAGTTGCATAAACAAATTGTTGGCAGAGGGAGTGATAATTGAAAGCGGAAAGCGCGCTTTAACTTTATCAAATAACTTGGGATATTTTATTGGAGAAATTTGCGGAAACGCAAAAGGTTATGCCTTTGTTAAGCCGTTAGATGGCGATAAGGAAGATTGCTTTATTGCTGCAAAAGATTTGCGAGGTGCGTTGGATAACGACAAAGTTTTATATAAAATATTAGGCGACCACGCGGAAGTAATCAAAATTTTAAAAAGAGCAAACTCTTCGCTTGTTGGGGCAGTTTGTGATGAAAAATCAATAAATGAAAAGCATAAAAAAGCTAAAAGCAAAGGCAAATTTGTAATTGCGGATAACGATAAATTTCCCAAGCCAATTTTTATTCCAGAAAGGGAACTTCGTGGCGCTAAAATTG
Organism: uncultured Bacillota bacterium; assembly: GCA_900545735.1. Classification (GTDB taxonomy): domain Bacteria; phylum Bacillota; class Clostridia; order Christensenellales; family UBA1242; genus UMGS687. The sequence goes on from URAC01000018.1 coordinate 3,460, forward strand.
GCGATAAAGTTGTTGTTGATTTAACTTATCAACCTGAGAACTCTCACGAAACTCCTTGCGGAAGAGTTATGGAAATTTTAAATGGCAACGAAGTGGAAAATGCCATTGAAGGTGTGCTTGTTGAACATAACATTCCAAAAACTTTTTCAACGGAAACAATTAATGAAGCGGAAAATCTATTTGTTAATTGGGAAAAAGAGAAAGAAAAACGCGTTGATTTAACAAAAAAAGTAATTTTCACCATTGATGGCGCAGATGCAAAAGATTTAGATGACGCCATTTCTATCGAAAAAACTAAAGATGGATATGAACTTGGCGTTCATATCGCAGATGTTGGGCAATTTGTTCAAATTGATACTCATCTTGATGAAGAGGCATTTTATCGTGCCACAAGCGTTTATTTCCCAAACAAAGTTTATCCAATGTTGCCTAAAAAATTGTCAAATGACCTTTGTTCTCTTAACGCAAATGAGCCAAAACTTGCTTTGTCGGTCATAATGAATGTAGATGAAACTGGCAATGTTAAAAATTATAGAATATTTGAAAGCATAATTAAAAGTATGCAAAGATTGACATATGACCAAGCATATTCATATCTAAATGGCGATAAAAATAGCGGAGTTGTTCAAGAGGTCGGAAATGCATTATCACAAATGATTAAATTGTCAGAAATTTTGTCAACAAAAAGGAAAAATGCAGGCGCACTTGATTTTGACATTCCAGAATGTGAATTTGAATTTGATGAAAGCGGCAATGTTGTTGATGTAAAAAGGCGTGAAAGAAACAAATCGCATAAACTTATAGAAAACTTTATGGTGCTTTGCAATGAAACTGTTGCGAAGTGTTTTGCGACACTTGAAATGCCTTTTGTTTATCGTGTTCACGAATGCCCAATAAAGACAAAGTTTGATGAAGTTGTTACATTGATTAACGGAATGGGCGCAAAATTAAAATTTGAAAAAAAGATAACGCCTATTTATGTTCAAAATATTTTGAAATCTTTAGAAAAAGAAGAATATTATGACATCGCAAGCAAGTTGATTTTGCGTGCGCTAGAAAAAGCGGTCTATTCTCCTGAATGCGAAGGTCATTTCGGATTAGCGTTAGATTATTATTGTCATTTTACATCTCCAATAAGAAGATATCCAGACTTAACAATTCATAGAATAATCAAATCCATATTGTCATTAAATGAAGATAATATTATCAAAAGCGAACAATTAAACTTATTAAAAAACAAAATAAAGCTCAAAAATCAATATGAATTGGAAGAATTTGTCTATGATTCATCTTTGCGTTCAAGTGAAAGGGAGAGAAACGCAGATGAAGCGGAGCGAGATGTAGATGATATTTACAAAGCACAAATAATGAGTTCACATATAGGCGAAATCTTTGAAGCAAGAGTAAGTGGTGTTGCAAATTTTGGAATATTTGTTGAGTTAGAAAATACATCTGAAGGCTTAATAAAACTTGAACTTTTGCCAGAAGATGATTATAATTATGATAGCAAGCAACTTGCTTTATTAGGCAAAAAGCATAAATTTAAAATTGGAGATAAATTAAAAGTTAAAGTTTTAGCGGCAAACCCAACATTAAAAAGAATAGATTTTGCACTGGCAAATGAATAAAAGGAAAATATGATAAAAGAAATTGCAAGAAACAAAAAAGCACGATTTGAATATTTTATTCTTGAAAGATATGAAGCAGGCATTGTGCTTGAAGGAAGTGAAGTAAAATCCGTCCGAAATGGAGGGATTAGTCTTGCTGAAAGTTATGTTAGATTTATAGGCGGCGAACTATATCTTATTAATGCATATATTAAGCCATATGAAAACACTTCATCTTTCTTGCCAAATTCACGAAAAAACCGAAAATTATTGCTAAAAAAGCGAGAAATTTCACAAATTTTTGCAAAATTTTCAGAAAAGGGGTTGACAATTATTCCGCTTCGTGTATACTTAAAAGGCAACTTGATTAAAGTTGAAATTGGTATATGTAAAGGCAAAAAACTTTACGATAAAAGAGCCTCTCTCAAGGAGAAGTCAACCAAACTTGAAATTGAACGCGCAAGCAAAAATTTTAAGTGATTAACTTAACTTTATGGGGGCGTAACTGGTTTCGACGGGAAAGATTTTTAAAGGTGCAAAGCGTGTGGTAGGCAGTTACCTTAAAAAGCAAACAAAATAAACGCAAATAATAACAAACTTGCTGTTGCAGCGTAGTCTCACAGCTGTCCGCGTTAGAACTCTCGCGAACTAACAAAGGGCATTAACTTAGCGGGGAACATTTAATTGTTGTGCCAATAAGCAGTTAAAGGAATTTCATTGGCTAGCAAATTTAATTTTTGTATGTTTTAATTGATTTGCGAAATTTCAAAGCATACTGCACACGGAGAAAAGCCTTGTAAAACTTTTTCGGACGAGGGTTCAATTCCCTCCGTCTCCACCAAATTCAATTATTAATCAAAAATTTTTTAAAAAAAGAGGATAAAATTATGTTGTTTTTAGGATCATTTGTAAACGCACTTGTTGATGTTCTTGCAATCATCGGAATTATCTTAGTTGGTGGATTTTTAATTTTCTTCCTTGGAGATTTGGTTCTTTCAGTACTTGACCCAAATTACACTCGTTTTGGAAGAAAAAACAAAGACAAGAAAGAAAAACAAGATGAAAAATCAGAAGAAAAAGAAGAAGTAAAAGCTTTGCCAGAAGTTGAACAAGAAACAGTTGAAGCTTTACCATTCAAAGCAGAAGAAAAAGTTGAAGAACCTGTTGAAGAATTCAAATTTGACGAACCAGAAGAAAAATCTGAAGAAGTTAAAGAAATTGAACAAGCTAAAGAAGACGCTCTTGCAGACCTTCGCGCAGAAGAAGAAATCTTCAAAGCAAATATGCTTAAATCTATTGAAGAAAGGCAAGCAAAGAAAGAAGAAGCTAAAGAAAGCAAATATGACGAATTTTTCTTTGGCGATGGAGACCTTACTGCATTTGATGATGAAGAAGAAAATTTTGAAGGCATAGAAATTCAACCTGAAGAACAAACTGAAGAAGCAGTTGAAGAACCAGCTGAAGAACAAGTTGAAGAAGTTGTTGAAGAACAACCTGAAGAAGTTGCAGAAGAAGTTGTTGAAGAAACAAGCAATGAAGAACTTGAAGAATTAAAACGCCAACTTGAAGAAGAAAGAAGAAAATTTGAAGAAGAAAAAGCAAGATTGATTTCTGAAAATGAAGAACTTTCTAAAAAACTTTCAGAAGAACCAGTTGTTGAAACTCTTCCAGCAGGAAGTGTTGAAGAATATGAAACAAGGCTCGCAACATTGAAAGAAAGATTGACAGCAAACGAAAAAGAACTTAGAAAAGTTAAAAAAGAATTCTTACCACTTAGAAAAGTTGCAAGAACTCTTGAATCAGATGAAAAGAAATTGAGAAGAAAAGAAGCTATCGTTGCTAAACAAAAAGTTGTTCTTTATGGCGTAAATAACATTGGCGATATTGATGAAGAAAAAGCAAAGAAACTTGAAGAAGACTTAGACATCTTGGAAGGATTCAGACTTTCAGTTCAACACTGCGAAGAAGTTATGGCAGCAAATAAAGACAGATATCCAATTTTGGAAAGAACTTACAATATTCTTACAGAAAATAACGAAACACTTAAGAAAGATATTGAAGAAACTGAAAATGCTATCGCAGCACTTAAAGTTGAAACTCCAGCTGAAGAAACTGCAACCGAAACAACAGATAGCGATGCAGATAACAAATAATTTTATTAAATTTAGAATAACACATCATTTTGATGTGTTATTTTTTTATTTGTATGATAAAATATATATATGAAATTTATTGAAAAAGTTAAAAGTGGATTATCTTTAGAAAAAAATAAGAAGGTTAAAATAGGCTTGGCTTTAGGTGGCGGTGGCGCACGCGGCTATGCTCATTTAGGCGCAATTAAGGCTTTTGAAGAATATGGAATCAAATTTGATTTCATTGCAGGAACAAGTGCAGGAGCGTTCACTGGGGCATTTTTGGCATCTGGCTGGTCTTTTGAACAGATGTATTCAATAGCAAAAGAATTTAGAAGAAAAGATATAAGGCGCAACAAAATTCCGTTTATGCCTTCAACAACGGAAGGCATTCAAGAAATTGTTGTTAACAATTTAGGAGATATTGATATCACTGAAACGAAAATCCCATTTTGTGCTGTTGCAGTTGATGTTTTATCCACTCAAGAATGTTTGATAACAAAAGGAAATCTTGCCAAAGCGGTGGCTGGAAGTTGTGCAGTTCCAGGAATCTTTCAACCTGTCGAATTTGAAGGTCGCGCGTTAGCAGATGGTGGCTTGCAGAACACTTTGCCTTCCAATGTTCCAAAACTTTTTGGCTGCGATTATGTTATTGCAGTTGATGTAAATGCAAAACGCACTTATGGAGCTTCTTCAACAAAAATTTTAGATGTTATGGGGGCAACAATAAGAATTTTGATGAAGCGCAACGCTGAAAAGGGTTATGAATACGCCGATGTTGTTTTAACACCAGAAACAAAAAGATTTAAGTCAACAAGCCTTGAAGGTTTTGATGATATGATTGAAGAAGGCTATCTTGAAGCAATAGACAAGATGCCTCAAATTCTTGAAATATTAAATAAAAAACCTATATCAAATAGGTTAAAAAGCAAATATAAAGATGAAGCGGTTGTTATCTAACAACTTAAAATTTTAAATGTCAAATAATACAACGCATTTTCCGCTTGCATGCCGCCTGATTTTATCAAATAATCAACTTCTTCCAAAAGGGAAAGAATATTTTTTAGTTGAACCTTTGAAAAATATTTGCATTGATTTCTTGCTTTTAAAATTGCAAAAGGCTTAACATCAAACATTTCCGCTAATTCTTCGTTTGAATAATCTGATAGACTGCAAAAAGCGACTCTTCTAAAATGATTTGTTATCAAAGAAAGCAAGGCGCTTTCTTTTTTTTCAATTAAATATTGCAATAATTTTATGCTTTTATCTTTGTTTTTTGTTCCCAATGCTTCTGTCAATTCAAAAACTTGAAATTCTTCATCTGGAGTAATCAAACTTTTGACCATATCAGAAGTTATTGTTTCTTCGCCGCAATATGCAATAAGTTTTGGAAGTTCAGAAACAATTTTGGTCATATTCATTGAACAAAAATCAATAATTAAATTTATTGCTGCAGCGTCTATTTTTTTGTTGTTTTTTAAAATTTCATTGTTAATATATTTGGCTAGCGTTGCGTGGTCCAAGTTGTTGCAATCTATAATTTCGCCGCCACTTAATTTTAGATTAGAATTTAATTCTATAACTAGGCAGGTTGTTTGCGGAATGTTGTCGACGCAGTTTTGAATTTGTTGTTTTTCCTTTTCAGAAATTTTTTCTAGATTTTTTATATGAACAAGTTTATATTCACTAGCAAAGGGAAGGCAGTTAACAGCTTCAACGAACTTTTCAACATTCCAATTTTCGTTGTCAAAAAAAGTTTCATTAAAATCAGACAATTCATTGCCAATAGTTGCCTTTTTGATTAATCTATAAGCTGTTTGCTTTAAATAAGCATCGTCACCGCTAAAAAAATAGACATTTTCAATTTTATTTTTTAATTTTGCTGCTAGTTCTAAAAATTTCATATAACCAATTATAACAAAAAAAATATCAACTAAAAAGTGTTTTAACAAAAATAAATTATCAAACTTGCTATTGTGGTTAAAGACATTATGGAAATGCAAGATGCAATTTTATATTTCTTGTTAAACAAACACATTCTGCTTGCGAAATAAATTGTTGCATAATAGCCGAGATAGATTATAAAATTCAAGTTGAAAAGGCTGATAAAGGTGTATGGAATTGACGCCACAAAACTTGCGCTAATTTTAATCGCTTCCAAAATTAGTTGAGTAAAATATAAGAAATGACCAAAGAAAGATGTGATGTATGTGAGTGGCAAGAAGATGAATTGAATGATATATCCAATAGAAAACAAAGGAATAATAATCACATTCAAGAAAATTGAAAGAATTGAAAAACTGCCGAAACAATTTGTCAAAATAGGAATTAACGCAATTTGGGTTGAGATAGATAAAGCAAGCGGCTTTGCTAAAAATTTAGGAATTTTAATTTTCATTAAGAATTTAGAAATTGTTGGAGATAAAACTGCTATGCCTATGACGCAGGCGAAACTCATTTGGAAGCCAACATCAAAAACATAAAGAGGTTTGATTAAAATAAGCAGTATACCCGCAAAGCCTATTGCACTCAAGCTGTCATATCTTTTGCCAAACAATTTTGCAAGCATTAAGGCTATTGCCATAACGCTAGCTCTTACAACTGAAGGGGAGAAAGAACACAAATAGCAATACAAAATCAAAAATGCAGATATTATTCCAAAATTTACATATTTATTGACTTTGCACTTTTTAAAAATCCACATCAAAAAGCTAACCAAAACGCCAACGTGCAAACCAGATATCGCAAGAATATGTGCTATGCCACTTTTTGAAAAGGAATTTTTGATTTCATAACTTACTTCGCTTTTATCTCCAAACATCATAGCAAAGGAAATGTCAGCATTTTCCTCTGTCATAAATTTATCAAGTTGATTTCTAACAGATTTTTGAACGCTTTCATTGAAGTGTAAATTTTGACCAATTATTTCAAATTCGCTCAAATTGGCTCTTGTTACATATTTAACATTATGTCTATAATTTGACGAATTAAAATTCTCATCATTAAAAATCTCCGCAACAGACAAAGTAACATTGCCTGTTATGATATCGCCATCGCTAAAAAGATTGCCAGTGTTGTAATTAACAAGCATAATATTAAAATTTTTGCTTTCGCCGTTTATTTGAACATCATCAAGAATCACACATTGATATCTACTCTTTATAGAACTTGAACAACTGACTCTTGCCACTATTGTTTGTTCGCCGTTGATAGGTTCAGGACTGTAGTCTTTCATTTCGACAACATAAAATAACAAGCCACAAGCAAAAGCAACTAAAATTATCAATAATTCTTTAAATTTTTTGCGATAGATGCAAAATGTTAAAAGACTTAATAAAAGAAAGATAAAAATTCCCAAATAAATGTAATTTGATTGCAAAATATAGCGAGAAAAAACTATTCCACAAATGAGTGAAATAAACACGCAAAACAAGGGTCTAAAATTAAAAATCTTCTTCTTTTGTAGATTCATATTTATTGAATGCAGTCAGGGTAGCCCAAAAGATAATCTATAGAGACATCAAAATATTGTGCTAAGTCGCAAAGAGTTATGAAACTAGGTTCTTTGCCGCGATTTTCCCATTCGCTTATCGCGCTTCTATTAAAGCCTAATTTTTTTGCTAATTCTTGTTGGCTTACATTCTTTTCAAGCCTCAATTCTTTTATGCGTTCGCTAAATAGCGTAATTCTTTTTTTATAAGTTCTCATGGAAACATTATGCGTCTAATAGACGCAAAAGTCAAATGTTTTTTGCAAATTATGTAAAAAATATTAAAAAATTTTACATATTTTTTGTATAAACTATTGAATTTGCGAATTTAATGTGCTAAACTTATTCAGTATTTAAAGGAGTCGGTTATGAATTATTTATTTTTATTAAGCGCATTAACAGATAGATTAGCAAAAACTCACGTTATAGTTGGTTTGTGTTTAGCAATTTTAGGCTTTGCACTTGCACTTTTGGCTAGAAGGATTGCAAGCGTTTGCAGGCCAGAAGAACAAAGAAAATTGCCAGTTGAAAACAACAACAAAGTTTACATTATGCTTAAAGGCTTTGGGTTGGTCTTTTTGCTAGTTGCTTTAATTATTATGATGTTTGAATAAAAACTAAAAACTCACTCAATCGAGTGAGTTTTTTAATATTTGCTGAATTGGCTGTTATATAAATTGTAATAGAAACCTTTTTGTGCTAGCAGTTGTTTGTGCGTGCCTTGCTCAATGATATTGCCTTTATTCATAACCAAAATCAAATCGGAAGAAACGATTGTTGAAAGCCTGTGTGCAACAACGAAACTTGTTTTATTTTCCATCATTTTTGTGAATGCTTCTTGTATGGCAAGTTCCGTTCGAGTGTCTATGTTACTTGTTGCTTCATCAAGAATTAGCATTGGCGGCTTTGCCAGCATAAGTCTTGCAATGCAAATGAGTTGTTTTTGTCCTTGTGATAGGTTGTCGCCATTTTCATTGATGATTGTGTTATAGCCATCGGGCATTGTTTGAATGAAGTGGTCTACACCTGCAAGTTTTGCCGCCTTTTTGATTTCGGCGTCTGTGGCGTTATCTTTTCCATAGGCGATATTATCGCGAATTGAAGCGGAAAACAGCCAAGTTTCTTGCAAGACCATTCCATATTGATTTCGCAAACTTTTGCGTGTAACTTCCTTTATCGGGTAGCCGCTGACCACAATTTGACCTTTATCAACATCATAAAAGCGCATTAAAAGGTTGATAAGTGTGCTTTTCCCGCAACCTGTTGGCCCAACAATGGCGACCTTTTGCCCCTTTGTAATATGCAAATTGAGATTTTGAATAAGTTTTTTATCTGGTGTGTAAGAAAAGTCTACTTTATCAAAAATAACTTCGCCTGTGCAACGTTTGATGTCTGGCAAGTCGGCATCGCTTGTTTCGTTCTCCATATCTAAGATGTTGAAAACTCTTATGGCGGAGGCATACGCTGCTTGCAAGTCTGCAAATACATCTGCGATGTCGTTGAATGGGCGAGTGTATTTATTAGCATAAGATAGGAAGATAGAGATATCGCCGACAGACATTTGACCTTTTAACGCAAACATACAACCCACGATTGCCACTGTGGCATAAAGCAAGCCATTAATAAATCTTGCTATTGGGGCAGATAGTGTTGAATAATACATCGCTTGTTGGCTTGCATCTTTCAATTTATTATTGATATCATCGAATTTTTTTACTGATTTGTCTTCATACAAAAATGCTTTGACAATTTTTTGATTTCCGACCATTTCGACCATTGTCCCAGACAAATCTCCGACGCATTTTGCTTGTTTTTTGAACAGTTTGTGCGACAATTTGGCAATAACTGATGCAACGATTATAGAAATTGGAGTTATTCCTATAATTATAAGAGCTATAGTTACGTTTATTCTTAGCATAAAGACCAAGGTTAAAACGATTGTTGCGAGGCAGTCAAAGAATGTTGTTAACCCCATAACAAAGCCATCGGTTATCAAGTCGACATCGTTAATCATACGACTTTGCAAGTCGCCGTGACTGGAATTGTCAATATATTTTAACGGCACTTTGTTGAACTTTTTAAAGATGTCGTTGTGCATTTGTTGTTCAACTTTGTAAGCCATGCCATTAGAAACGCGTGCGAGAAGCCATTTAAAAATTGCAAATCCCACAATACAAACAGACAGTGCGATAATATATTTTAATAAAATATCAAAATTTACATCGCCAGGTCCTACTATATAATCAATTCCACGGCCGATTAAAATTGGAATAAATATTTCAAAGACAGAATTTATTGCCGCAAACAAGAATGCAAGAACGAGAAGATACCAATATTTTTTCAAGTAGCCAAGAGTTCTCAAAATTGTTGATTTTGCTTTTGGTTTTCTAATTTGAGCAACTGTTTCAATTCGCTTTGAATTGGTGTCTAAAATGATAGGTGAGTCAATAATTTTTTGTGCTTTTTCTTCAGATGGAACAACAAGAGAGTTGTTTTTTAAGATTGCAGGAATAATCTTTGGAACGCTGACCGCTTTGGTTGGTTGCGCTTTTTCAGGGTTGTTAAAAGAAGGCTTAGGCAAAGAAGCGATTGCTTTTTGAAGCCTTCGAAATTCCTTTTCTTCAAATTTTGTCCTTTTTAATTTTTTGTTTTCTTTTTTCACTTATAACTCTCTCTCTATTTTGTTTGTGATAGATATATATTTTTATACACTTCACAATTTTCCATCAATTCTTTGTGAGTGCCCATTCCAACAATGTTTCCATTGTCCATAACGATTATTAGATTTGCATTTCTAACTGTGTTTGCTCTTTGTGATACTAAAATAACTGTGGAGTTAATTTCGTTTTTAATCGCTTTTCTTAAGTTTGCATCTGTTGCAAAATCCAGGGCAGAAGCACTATCGTCCATAATCAAAATTTCAGGGTCGCCTACTAACGCTCTTGCGATTGTCAACCTTTGCCTTTGGCCACCAGAAAAGTTCTTGCCGCCTGGTTGAACTCTGAAATTAAATTTATCTGGCAAATCTTTAACAAACTCTTCACTTTGAGAAATTTTAATTGCTTTTTGCATCTCTTCAAGCGTTGCATCTTGCTTGCGCCAATGTAAATTTTCTTTTAATGTTCCTTTAAACAAAACTGCCTTTTGTGGAACAAGACCAATTTTTCCACGAAGCTGTGCAAAACTATAGTTTTTAACATTCACGCCATCAATTAATATTTGGCCGTGCGTTGCATCATAAAAGCGTGGAATCAAATTGATAACGCTGCTTTTTCCACTTCCAGTTCCGCCAATAATGCCGATGGTTTCCCCAGGGTATGCTTTAAAACTTAAGTTTTTAACTGCCATTTTTGCTGAATTTGAATAAGCAAAACTAACATTTTTAAATTCAATTTTTGGAGTATCTGGAGTTGTCGCAATTTCAATCATATCGTGATTTGTTTCAACAACTGAAGGTTTAGTATCAAAAACTTCATTAACTCTGTTTGCGCAATTAAATGCTTTAATAAAGGCTATTATTAAATTTGCAAGCGAAATTAAAGCGGTAGAAATTTGAATTAAATAGTTTACAAAGGCAATTAATTGGCCTTGGCTTAAACTTCCAACATTGACTTGAACGCCGCCAAACCACATAACTGCGATAATAGCAAAATTAAGGATTGTTAAAGTTATTGGGTTCATCAATGATGAAATTGATACAACTTTGACGGAAGATTTTCTCAGTTTTTTTGCTGCTGTTGCAAACCTTTCTTCTTCATAATCTTGTTTATTGAATGCTCTTATAACTCTAACGCCTTGTAAATTTTCTCTCGTAATTTCAGAAACCTTATCTAAATTTTTTTGAGATTCATCATATAATGGCTCAGTTTTTTTCAAAATGATAAACACAACGAGGAAGATTATAGGGGCAACAATTAAGAACAATAGTGACAATTTGATATCTATAATCATAGCAATGATTGTTGAACCAACAATCAAAAATGGCGTTCTCATAACTGTTCTTAAAAACATTCCAAGGGCAGTGTCTATTCTTGCAACATCGTGTGTTATACGGTTGTTTAAAGTTGCCGTTCCAAATTTGTCTAGCTCAGCGTGTGAAAAAGTGTTGATATGCGCATACATATTTTTCCTTATTTCATAACTTACGCCAGAACAAGCTTTAGCGGAAAATTTAGCGCATAAAATAGCACTTGCAATGCCAATAATATTTAAAACAATTACAACTGCACCCCAAATTGCGATATAACTAACATCGTGATTTTTTACACCTATGTCAATCATATTTGCGACTAATAAAGGAATGGCAATATCTGTTATTGTCTCAAAAAATTTGAATATTGGAGCGGAAATCATTTCCTTTTTATAGTTTTTAAAGAAACGAAATAACTTTTTCAAATTGCAAATTTCCTTTTCTGTAAGAGTATATCAAATTAATTTAATAATTCACAACGATTTTAAATCTGTCTCTTATACACATCTCCGAGCCCACGAGACTAGGCATGATCTC
>URAC01000019.1 GCA_900545735.1 uncultured Bacillota bacterium
GCCTAGTCTCGTGGGCTCGGAGATGTGTATAAGAGACAGTATTATGAGTTATTTGTAAAGTATTTTTTCTAAATATTATTATATATATTTTTATATAAAACTGAGTCTTGAGCCATATGTCCAGCGGATTCACAAATAATTGTTGGCGTTAATTTTAAATCTTTTATCGCTTTAGCACAAGGTGCAAACTCAGGCCCAAAACTATCGTCTGTATAATTTAAATGCTTTACTTCACCTTTTTGTGCATACATAATTTTTGAAAAATGTATATGACAATTTTTTACTCTCTCATAGCCCAATTTTTCAATAGCATAATTGAAAACTTCTAAATAATCTTCATAGTTTCCAAAGGTGCCTAAATTTAAAGCATATATGTGTCCAAAATCGAAAGTTGGAACTAATATTTTATCTTTTGTGCATAAGTCTATAATCTCTTTCCAGTTTCCAATTTGTGCTTGTTTTCCCATTGTTTCTGGGCAGATAAACATATCATCGTAACCAGCGTCATAAATCTTTTTAATCAAAACATCAAACCTTTTATCTATCAAATTTAATGCCACGCTTCGTTCTTGTTTAGTTTCCGTTCCAGAATGAAAGACCAAGTGCTTTCCGCCCATTGCTCTTAAAATTTTCAAGCCAGTCAAAATATACTGATAGGATTTCTCTGCCATTTCTTCGTCTGGATTAGCAAAATTGATATAATAAGGTGCGTGAATGCTAAGCAAAATGCCGTTTTCGCGCGCGCATTTACCCAATTTTTCCGCAGTCTTAGTTGTCATTCTATATCCACGCCCAAAAGAATATTCATAAGCAGTCAACCCTTGCTTTTGTAGCCAAGCAGGAGCATCGCAACTGTCTTTAAACCCTTGCTCATAAAAACTCTCATCATTTCCCGATGGGCCAAATCTAATCTTTTCTTCCATTTATTCCTCTTTCAAAAATGTGTTTATTTTAAGTTTGCCATTTTCAACACTTGCCAAACCTATAAGTTCACCATTAGAATATAACTTTCTTATGCCTTTAAATTCTACTATTTTTACAGTCTGACCGCAAAGCAATTTTTTGCAATCTTCACTTGTAATTTCAATTTTTTCTAAATCTACAACTTCATCTATAGATAAAACTTTATATTGATTATTTTCAATTTGCTGAAAAGTAAAAGCGTTTGAAATATCAAACTTTCCGCATTTTGTCCTAACAAGCCAAGCCATAGTTCCATAGGTCTGCATCGCCGTTGCTATATCTCGAACCAAACTTCTGATATATGTTCCCGCAGAACACTCGATTTCAAATTCATAACTGTTGTTATAGAAACAAGATTTTATTTTATCAATGGAGTTTGTAACATTATCATCTTTATTTTCTTTAATAAAGAAATTTAAATTTTCTTCAATCTTTTCAACATTTTCAATTTTTTTAAAATTAATATCAAAAATTTGAATTTTCCTAGACGCCAACTCAACTTCTTGCCCATTTCTTGCCAAATCATAAGCCTTTTTGCCATTGACTTTTAAAGCTGAAAATTTAGGCGGAAATTGTTCAATAATTCCAATAAATTTATTGATTACATTTGCAATATCTTGATTTTTTATTTGTTTATTGTCAACATCAAGCACCTTTCCTTCGCAATCCAAAGTGTCAGTTTGAAACCCAAAAACAAAAGTGGCTTTATATGTTTTATTTTTTGTTAAAAAATAGTCAAAAAGGCGTGTTGCCTTGCCAAAAGTAACTGGCAAAACGCCGCTTGCAAGTGGGTCAAGCGTGCCTAAATGCCCCGCTTTTTTGGCTCCTAAAAGAAATTTAACTTTATTTACGGCGGCATTTGAACTAATATTTACAGGCTTATTTAATAATATAACGCCACTACTTTGCATTTTCCCTCTCACACATTTCAATTTGCTTTTTGCAAGCAGCAAAAACCTGCTTTTTTAATTCGCGGAGTTTTCCATTTGTTGTGCAGCCAGCAGCATTTATATGCCCGCCACCGCCAAATTGTGATGCAACTGCATTGACATCATAATTCAAGCTTGACCTAAATGAAATGCTCCATAAATTTTTGCCTTTTTCTTTAAATATTGCAGTTATTTTCGCGCCTGAGATATCCACTATAAGCGTCAAAAATTTTGATATATCACTAAACATACAATGCAATCTTTTGCAATCTTTTTGTGTAACAATCAAATATGCTATTTCGTCTTTTAACTTTACATTTTTAGCCATAAAACTTGCAACTCTAACTTGATTTAGAGTTTTTTGTTTTTGCGTTGCGTAGACAATTCTATCAAAATCCGCTTGCAAAGACACCAAATTTGCAGTTACCTCAAAAGTTTCATTTGTTACATCGCTATTTGTAAAATTGTTGGTGTCTGCAATGATTGCACCAAGCATTGCGGACGCCATATCTGGAGTGATATCAAAATCGCATTTTTTCAAAAAATTGAAAATTACTTGACCGCACGCCGGCGCTTTTGGCTCTACATAACAAAGTTTTGCATAATTAGTGTTGGAAAGATGATGGTCAATTAAAATGGAATTTTCAAAATCGCAAAATATATCACCATATTTGCCTAGTTTCGACTTTGTTGCAGTGTCTGCAGATATTATCAAATCAAAATTTTCAATGTTTAATTCCGTTTTATTGATGTTTTCACAATATGGAATGAATGACAAATAATGAGGAATATCGCTGTCGACAAAAACTTCAACATTTTTGCCAAGTTCTCTCATTAGCATAGCCATAGTGCAGATTGACCCAACGCAATCTCCATCAACGCTTGTATGCCCAAAGACTGCAACATTTTTAGCAGACAATATTTTTTCCTTCATTTGATTGATTAATTCCATAATTTTCTCCTAATTTAAACAAAAAATAGATATAAAAATATATCTAATTTTTGATTTTACGCAAAAGTTCTTCAATTTTATTAGCATTTGCTTCTGTGTTGTCCACAACAAAGTTTAATTCTGGTGTGTTTTTCATAATTAATTTGTTTGCCAATTCGTGCCTAATAAAACCTTTGGACGAGTTCAAAAGTTTGACAATGTCTTTTCCACTTTCACATTGAACGCCAATTTTAGCGCTTTTTAAATCTGGTGATGTTTCAACATATGTCAATGTAACAATATTGGCAGAAATGCGTTTATCATTCATATTTTGAATGATTTGTAGCAATGCTTTCATAATTTCTGAATTAACTCTTTCCATTCTATACATATCTAGCACCTCTACTTTTTGATTGGCTCATTAACATAAAATTCAAGCGTATCGCCCTCTTTAACAAGATTGCCATCTTGAAGTTTAATGCCGCATTCAAAGCCCTTTGCGACTTCTGCTTTATCGTCTTTAACAATCTTTAAACTTTCAACTGGTGTTTCAACAACAAGTTCTCCATTTCTGAACACCCTTGCTGTGCTGTTTCTTGTTGCTTTTCCGTCTGTAATATATGAACCAACAACATATCCAACGCTAGAAAGTTTAAACATTGCTCTAACTTCTGCGTGGCCAATAACAACTTGTTCATATTTGATTGTTTGCATTCCGTTTATAGCTGCTGTAATGTCATCAACAACATCATAAATAACTGTGTATGATTTTATTTCTACACCTTGCGTTTTTGCAAGCATCTCTGCTTTTGGACCAACTTTAACATTAAATGCAATTATGACTGCTGATGAAGCCTTTGCAAGAAGGACATCAGATTCTGTAACAAAACCTGCTGCGCTATGGATACAAACAACCCTAACTTCATCGTTTTCTATTGTTGTAAGCGTTTGTTTCAATGCTTCAACTGAGCCTTGAACATCGGCTTTAATAATGATATTCAATGATTTTAATTTGCCTTCATTGACCTTGCTCATAAAGTCATCTAAAGACACTCCTGATGTTGTGTTTGCCCTGTCTTCTTTTATCTTATTCTTTCTTTCTTCAATGACTTGTTTAGACAATTTCTCGTCAACGGCAACAACAATATCTCCTGCATTAGGAACATCTTGGAAGCCCAAAACTGAAACTGCTTCGGAAGGGCCTGCGCTCTTAACGGATTTGCCATTATCGTCAAACATTGCCCTAACTTTGCCATAAGTTAAGCCACAGACAATGTTATCGCCAACTTTAAGTGTTCCGTTTTGAACAAGAACTGAAGCAACTGGACCTCTGTTTTTGTCTAATTCTGCTTCTATTACAACGCCATTAGCCATTCTATTTGGATTTGCTTTTAATTCTTGAACATCAGCAACAAGAATGATTGTTTCAAGCAATTTGTCTATTCCCATGCCTTGTTTTGCTGAAATTGGAACTAAAATTGTGTCGCCACCCCATTCTTCTGGAAGGACATTGTGTTCTGATAATTGTTGCTTAATTCTCTCTGGATTAGCTCCTGGCTTATCCATCTTATTGATTGCAACAATCATTGGAACACCTGCTGCTTTGATATGGTCTATCGCTTCAACAGTTTGTGGCATTATTCCGTCATCTGCAGCAACAACTAAAACAGCAACGTCAGTTACTTGCGCTCCGCGCGCTCTCATAGAAGTGAAAGCAGCGTGTCCTGGTGTATCAATAAATGTAATTTTCCTGCCACCTGCAGTGATTGTATAAGCACCAATTCTTTGAGTAATTCCACCTGCTTCTCCAGATACAACATTGGTTTTTCTAATTGCATCAAGAAGAGATGTTTTGCCGTGGTCAACGTGACCCATAACTGTTACAACTGGTGGTCTAACAACCAATTCTTCATCTTTATCTTCAACTGTCAAATCTTTTAATTGTTCTTCAAAAGTTTTGTCAAGTTTTAATTCAAGTGTAACGCCCATATCTGACAAAGCAAGTTCGGCGGTTTCAAAATCAACAACGCTGTTGATTGTTGCCATAACGCCCAACATCATCAATTTTTTGATGATTTCAGTTGCTGGTTTTCCAGTCTTTTCTGAAAGTGTTTTGACTGTAACTGTTTCAGAATTAATTACAGCGTGGTCAATAACTGGAGCAACAAAAGTAGGCTTTTCTTTTTTGGTCTTTATAAGTTTTCTCGAACCCATTCTTGTTTCTTCAAAATCATCGCCATTGTTAACAAAGACATTTTTATTGCTCAAATTACGCTTGTTTGGAATTTGTTGTTTCTTTTCGTCATAATTTTGTCTATTTGGAGATTTATTTTTATTTCCAAAAGTCCTTGTTTGTTCTGGCAACACAATAGGTTCAGCAGTAAAAGATTTAAAATTATTGCCTTTACTTGCTGCAAAAGAGCCTTTAGGGCCATTAAATTGCTTATTTCCAAAAGGTTTTTGGTCATTTTTTTGAAAATTAGGTTTTTGACCTTGATTATTTCTATTTTGGAAATTTTGATTTTTATTAAATTCCTTATTATAAGGCTTTTGCTCTTTATTAAATGGCCTATTTTGAGCATTTTCTCTATTATTTTTGCGTTCTGCACTATCAAAAGCTTTATTAAACTCTTGTTTTTTATTATAAGAAATTTCTTCATTTAAAGGGACAATTTCTGACTCGACTGTTTTAACTTCAACTACCTTTTCTTCAACGACCTTCTTTTGCTCGTCAAATTTCTTTTTAGCAACACTAATATCTGTTTGAAGTTGGTCAAGTTGAACCTTCGAACTTCTAATGTTCCTTAAAAGTGATTGAATAGAACCACCAACTTGAAGTTCGTGAATTGCTCTTAAATTTACAAATCCTTGATTTTTATTCTCTGCCATTAATTCTCCTTTAAATTTTCTTGTATACTTTCATACAATTTATCTTCAATAGGCATTTTAAATGCCCTGCTTAAAGCCTTTGTCTTTTTAAGTTTTGTTAAACATGCTTCGCAATTACAAACATACGCTCCACGACAATTTCTTTTTTGAGTTTTATCAACGATGATTTCATTGTCTGCCGTTTTAATAAACCTGAGCATTTGAGTTCTATCTTTCATTTGCTTGCAAACTATGCACATTCTTAAAACTTCTTTCATTTTACTCCTCGTCTAAATTGATTTCTTCAAGGTCGTCCATACTGTCGAAAGAATCGAAATCTGAAAGTGAATTATCTTCTGATATGTCAGTGATTTCATATTCAATTTCTGGGCTAACATTTTCTTCTTTAGCCACTTGTGATTCTGGTTTAACATCAATTTTCCAACCTGTAAGCCTTGCTGCAAGCCTTACATTTTGTCCGCTCTTGCCAATAGCAAGTGAAAGTTTATCGTCTGGGACAATAACTCTTGATGCTTTTAAACTATCGTTTGTTTCAACGCTTATAATCTTTGCTGGGCTTAATGCTCTTGCAATATATTCAAGCGCATCATCTGAATATAAAACTAAATCAACTTTTTCGCCATTTAGTTCTGAAACAATAGTGTTAATTCTAACACCACGATTTCCAACGCAAGCGCCAATAGCATCAACATTAGGTTTGTCGCTATAAACAGCAACTTTTGTTCTATTTCCTGGGTCCCTAGCGATATTTTTAATAACAACTTCGCCAGATGCAATTTCCGGAACTTCAAGTTCAAACAATTTTCTTACAAAGCCAATATTGCTTCTTGAAACTTGAATTTGTGGTCCACGCAAGCCATCTTTGATTTTCTTAACATAAACTTTAATTCTATCGCCTTCGTGGAATTTTTCTCCTGGAATTTGGTCTGATTCAAGCATAACGCCTTCTGAATGAGAACCTGTGATTTGAACATAAACAACGCCATTATCTATTCTTTTAACGATTGTTGTTAAAAGTTCGTCTTCCTTTTCAGAAAGTTCATTTGCTGCAATTTGCCTTTCCATTTCTTTTAATTTTTGCATAACAACTTGCTTTGCTGTTTGTGCTGCAATTCTTCCAAAATCTTTTGGGCTTTCTTCTTCAACAACATTATCTCCGATGTTGTAAGATTTTTTAATTTTTCTAGCATCTTCAAGTGACATTTCTTTGTCTGGGTCAACAACTTCTTCAACGATTGTTTTATAAGAATACACTTTAATTGTATTTTTTTCTGGAACTAATTTTACAAGCGCGTGTTTAGCTTCCCCGCAAGATTTTTTGTAAGCAGATGTCAATGCTGCTTCCAATGCTTCAACAAAGCTTTCTTTATCGATTTTCTTTTGCATTTCTAATTCGTCCAATGCTAAAAAAAAGTCTTTATTAATCATATCTTTCTCCTATTTTTTGTTTTTTTATATTTTAATTACTTTTTCAAGTAAGAAAAATCAATTTAAAATTCCAAATGAAGGGATATATTTCCAATCATTTTCCTTGGCAAGTTAATGTCAAGTTCATTCTCCGTTATTACTATATTTTCTTCGTTAAAATCTTTTAATATGCCAGTAAACGCTTTCTTTTTATTGAGTGGTGCATATAACTTGACATCAACAACTTTGTTTAGATTTCTTTTTAAATCTTTGTCTGTTTTGATTGGTCTATCAAGCCCACAAGATGAAACTGACAAGATGTATGGCATATCTCCTGTTGGATTAAGCTCATCAAGCGGAGCATCAATCAATTTGTGGACCTTTTCACAATCATCGATTGTTATGCCGTTTGGGCTGTCGATATAAAAGCATAAGTTCATTCCATCAACTTTTTTTGCAAATTCGACTTCAACAACTTCATATCCTAAATTTTCAATTATTGGATTGATATGCTCTTCAACAATTTCAACTACTTTTCCAGCCATTAAAACCCCTTTTAACTAATAAGAGCGAGCCTTGCGGCTCACTCCCTTAATTTCTAGTAACATAATTATAATATTACATTAAAAGCGCTATGTCAAGCATTTTTTGCATATTTAACAAAAAAGTGAAGATTACTCTTCACTTGCAACTATTGTGCCATTGTAGACTTCTTCTGCTGCGATAGATATAGCTTTTTTATCGCTCTTTTCAAGTTCAGCAGGAATTCTTTTTTCAAGTTCTTTTGCCCTCTTTGCAATTACTGTGCAAAGTTTATACTTGTTGCCATCTGTTTTTGCTGCAAGTTCGTCAATAGGCGGTTGATTCATCATAATTTTCACCTCATTTATTAAATTCTTTGCGATTATATCACACTTTTTTAGATTTGTTAACTATTTTTTAATAATTTATTTCTAAGTTGGCCACAAGCACCTTCAATATCTGCCCCAAGGCTTCTTCTGATGCTTACTGATGCCCCAAGTTCTTCCAATTTATCTTTGAACGCATATATTTGTTTCTTGCTTGTTGCTAGAAGGTTCTTTTCCTTGACGCTATTTAATGGAATTAAATTTATATGCGTTGGATATCCGCTAACCAATTTAGCAAGTTGCTTTGCGTGTTCAAAGCTATCGTTTACACCACTTATCATAGCATATTCAAAAACAACCCTTCGACCTGTCTTTTTAAAATAATATTTCGTGGCTTCGATAAGTGATTTTAAATCATAAGCGTTTGCAATCTTCATTATTTGCTTTCTCGTTTCGTCATTTGGCGCGTGTAATGAAATTGTTAACGTTATTGAAAATCCGTCATCTGCAAGTTGTTTAATTTTTGGAACAAGTCCGCAAGTTGACAAAGAGATGTTTCGTTGGCTTATGCCAAGAGTGTCTGGACTGGAAATCTTTCTCAAAAAGTCTGTGACATTTTCATAATTGTCCAAAGGCTCTCCACTACCCATAAGGACGATATTGGTTATTTCACGCTTTGTTGCTCCGCCATTTAAATCGCGATTAACTGCTAAAATTTCGCCTAAAATTTCCCCACTTGATAAATTTCTAACAAGTCCATTTAATCCAGAAGCACAAAATGCGCAACCCATTCTGCACCCAACCTGTGTTGAAAGGCAAATTGTTCGCCCATATTTATAACTCAAAACAACGCATTCAATAATTTCATCATCTTGTAGTTTTAATGCATATTTTATTGTTCCATCTTTGCTTTCAAACTTTTTATAAATTGAAACTGGATTGGCAACATATTCTTCTTTTAATTTTTCTCTTAACTCTTTTGAAATATTCGTAATTTCATCAATTTGTAGACCTGAAAAAACAGCAGAATAAATTTGATTAGCCCTATATTTTGGCTGATTTAAACTGCTAACTAAATCTTCAAAATCTGTTTTGTGTAAGTCTAACAAACATTTTTTCAATGCAAAATTTCCCCTATTTTAAAACTTTTTCCGTTTAAATAACTTTTTATATCCATCTTTTTGCCGTTTGGTGCCTGAATGACTGTTGGAAGGAAAAATCCGTCTTCCGCTTTGATAACAAACCCAAAAGGTTTGCAAGAAGAACAAACAATCTCTCCGTTTTCAAATTTGTTTTTATTCACAAATGAACAAATCTTGTTATATTCTTCACTTTCGTTTAAAACAATCTTACTTTCAAAAACCTTATATTTTTCATTCTGATATTCAAAATATGCAACAGGGCTTGGATTAAATGCTCTTGTTAAATTAAACAATTTTTTGCAAGATAAATTGAAATTCAACTTTGCATCTTCCTTTTTAATCATTGAACAAAAAGTTGCCTTGCTATCATCTTGTTCTGTTAAAGTTGCAGTTTTATTTTCAATTTTATCTATAACATCAAATAGCAATTCTGCGCCACGATTAAATAGCCTTTCTGTCAACTCCCCTGCGTTTTCATTTTCACCAATCTTTGTTTCTTCTATAACATAAGTTGCGCCAGCATCAAGTTGGTATTCCATCTTCATAATTGCCACACCAGTTGTTTCATCTCCATTTAAAATAGAAGAAATTATTGGCGAAGCGCCCCTATATTTAGGCAAAAGTGATGGGTGAATATTCAATGTTTCATATTTAGGAATGTCAATGATTTCTTGACTTAAAATTTGCCCATAAGAGGCTGAAACTAAAAAGTCTGGATTAAAACTTTTTAATTCTTCCACCCCTTCAACCCTAATCTTCTTATATTGCAAAACTGGAATATTTTTGCTTAATGCAAATTTTTTAACTTCGCTAATTTCTACTTTATTATTTCTTGCATTTGGCTTATCTGGCTGGCAAACAACAGCAACCACTTCGTGCTTGCTTTCATATAGCTTTTTTAAAACTGAAATTGCAGTGTCACTGCCTAAAAAAACAATTTTCATTATTTTTTGCCTTTTTTATATTCTTTATCTACTTTATCTATAAACAAAACTCCATCTAAATGGTCGATTTCGTGACAAAGAACGCGCGCCAAATATTTTTCGCCTGTTATTGTAAAATCATATCCGAGCCTATCTTTAGCCTTCACTGTAACTTGCATTGGACGCTCAACATATTCATAATCTGGACCAACGGACAAGCAACCTTCCTTTTCAACATCTTTGCCACGCATTGAAATGATTTCAGGATTGATTAATTCCATAAACATATTATTTGCTTCAATAATTATAACGCGTTTGAGCACTCCAACTTGAACAGCAGCAAGCCCCATTCCGTTGTTTTGATACATTGTTTCTTTCATATCATCTAAAAGTTCCCAAAGATTTTCATCAAAATCGTGAACTGGCTTGCTTTTTTTTCTCAACAATTCATCGCCAACTTTTACAATTTTTCTAAGTGCCATTTTATTCTCCTTAACGAATTATAATATACAATTTATTTTTTTAAAAATCAATATTTATGATAAATTTTGCGGATTTATTTCCACAAAAAGTGAAATTTTTGCGTCTTTTTCATTGTCGCAAAGTTCATAAATTTGTTTTCTTATCTTTTGCCAATTTATAACACGCATCAAAACTTGATATCTAAATTTATTTTTTACTCTCGCAACTGGCGATTTCATAGCATCTAAATAAACAAAATTAGTTCTGTCTGTTTCGCGCATTCCCCTGACTTTTTGAATTATGTTTTTTGTTTTCTCATAGGCTATTTCTTCGCTATCAGCACTTATGAGCAAACGGATAATTGTTGAATATGGCGGAAATCCAGTTGTTTTTCTTAAATTGACTTCCTTATCAAAAAAGCCTTTGTAGTCATACAACTTTGCAAATCGATAAACATAATGTTTTGGGTTATAAGTCTGCAAAATCACCCTTCCAACTTTTTCACTTCTTCCCGCTCTTCCGCTCACTTGAGTGATAAGCGCAAAAGTCCTTTCTGCACTTTTATAATGGCTTTGATACAAACTTTGGTCTGCGTCAACAATGCCAACAAGCGTAACGTTTGGAATATCGTGCCCCTTTGCAATCATTTGCGTTCCAACAAGGATTGATGGTTTTGTTTGTCTAAACTCTGACAGAATCTTTTCGTGAGCATTCTTATTCCTTGTTGTGTCATTGTCCATTCTGAAAATTGGAACATCTGGAAAATATTTTTTAAGTTCCAAAACAACTTGCTCAGTCCCGACCGCACCTTGCTTAATCGATTTGCTTCCGCATTGTGGACAAACATCTAGCACGTGAAATCTTTTGCCACAATAATGGCATTTTAGTTTATTTTCCGCTTTATGATAAACAAGCGACACATCACAATCTGTGCATTTTGCCACATATCCGCATTCTCTACACATCATAAATGAAGAAAAACCGCGGCGATTAATAAAAATCATTGCTTGATTTTTCTCTTTAACGCATTCTTCCAAATTGACCAATAATGAGCGTGAAAATATATTGGTGTTGCCGTTTCTAATTTCGTTTAGCATATCGACAATTTGAATTTCTGGCATAGGCTTTCCATTTGCGCGAATTGGAAGTTCAAAAAGTTTATATTCGCCGCTCATAACCTTGCTATAACTATCAAGCGAAGGCGTAGCACTGCCTAGAACAAGCGGACAATCATTTTGCGTTGACCTAAATTTAGCTATTTCAATAGTGTTGTATCTTGGATTGCTTTCGCTGATGTATGAGCCGTCGTGTTCTTCGTCAATTATAATAATCCCAACATTTTGAAGCGGAGCAAAGATGCAAGAACGCGCGCCAACGGCAATTTTGGCGTTACCAGAAAGCAGCCTTCGCCATTCATCAAAACGCTCTCCCGCAGAAAGTCCACTATGCAAAATCGCAACATTTTCGCCAAATCTCTCAGTGAAATTTTGCAAAACTTGTGGTGTCAAAGATATTTCAGGCACAAGCATAATTGCAGTTTTGTTTTCCTTCAAAATTCTTTCTATCAAATGCATATAGACTTCTGTCTTGCCACTTCCAGTAACTCCGTGCAAAAGATATGTGCCTTGACCTTTGATGCCATCAACTGCTTTTTGTTGATAATTGTTTAATGTTATTTCGCTATTTTCTATGTTTAAATTTGACTTTGGCGTGCGATATTTTTCTTGTGGAATTTTTTTAATAACTCCCAAATTGACAAGGCTTTTAATTGCACTATCGGAAAAATTTTTAACTTGCTCTGCTTCAATAATTTCATTGTTTTTTAAAAAATCAACTATTTCTTGCTGCTTTTTTGCATTTTTTTTGCAAACAAAGCTGTCTAAATCAAAATTTTCAACCTTTTGATAAGCATTTACATAAAGTGGCTTAATCTTTTCTCCACGCATTTCAGATGGAATAAAAAGCCTTAAAACATCTACCTTTTTAAGATTATATTCTTCCACCATAAATTGCATTAATTTCAACATTTCTGGCAAAATGACGGGATTTTCATCTAAAAATTTTATAATCTCTTTAATCTTTGAGCTCTCCAAATTGGATTGCTCTTTAACATTGATTATATAGCCTTCAATCTTCCTATTGCCGAATGGAACTAAAACTCTCCTTCCAACAAGCGTGGAAAAAGTTTCCATTGCAAATTGTGGAATGGAATAATCAAAAACTTTATCAACATTGCTGCTTGTTATTTCAACAATAACTTCCGCTATCACGCCAATATTATATCAGCAACAAGCCCAAATGCAAAGTATTTTAAAATTTATTAAAAAAACTTTTAAAATATATAAAAATGTTATATAATGCTTTCGGAGTTTATTATGAAAGAGAGAATTTTAACAGGCATAAAACCAACAGGCATTCCGCATATTGGAAATTATTTTGGCGCAATTAAACCAGCCATTGATATGAGCAAAAACGAAAATTATGATTGCTTGTATTTTATTGCAGATTATCACGCACTCAATATAATCAAAAACAAGGAAGATTTTGAAAAATACACTTATATAATCGCCGCAACTTGGCTCGCTTGTGGTCTAGACCCTAACAAAGTTATCTTTTATAAACAATCTGACTTGCCAGAAGTCTTTGAACTTAACTGGATTTTATCAAATGTAACAGCAAAAGGGCTTTTAAATCGCGCTCACGCATATAAAGCCTGCGTTGAAAAAAATTTAGAAACAGGAAACGACCCTGATTATGGCATAAATATGGGCTTATATAACTACCCTGTTTTAATGGCAGCAGACATTTTATTGATGAATTCAAATAAAGTTCCAGTTGGACAAGACCAAAAGCAACATTTAGAAATTGCTAGAGATATCGCTATCGCATTCAATAATATTTATGGAAAATGTTTTGTTTTGCCACAGGATTTAATTTCAGAAACGCTTGGTACTCTTCCAGGATTAGATGGCAGAAAAATGAGCAAGAGTTATGGCAACACAATAACTTTGTTTGACGATGAAAACACTTTGAAAAAGCAAATTAATCGCATTGTAACAGACAGCAAAATGCCAGGAGAGCCAAAAGACACAAACTGCACATTGTTCCAAATTTATTCTTTGTTTGCAAGCGATGAGCAAAAAGCAGAGATGAAAGAAAAGTTTGAAAATGGAATTGGCTGGGGCGAGGCAAAAAAGCAAACCTTTGAACTTATAAATAGTTATATTTCTCCAATGCGTGAAAAATATAATTACTATATGTCTAACACTCAGCTTATTGACCAAATTTTGCAAGATGGTGCAAAAAAAGCAAGAGCGATTGCATCTGACACTCTTGAAAGAGTTAGAAAATTAATAGGCAAAAAATAAAAAGATTTAGCCTACGCAATTTGAAACTTGCAGCATTTATGCTAAAAAGGAAAAGGCTGTAAAAAAATATAAACAATGTGATGTTAAAATTCGAACAAGTCAAATTTTAACATCACATTGTTTATGACGACTAAAAAAGGTAAAATTTCCTTTGTTTGCGAAATTTTACCTTGTCTTTTTAATAAAATTTAATTAAATCAAATGTTTTAAAAATAAATTTTTTACAGACCCTTTCAGTCTGAATAAAAGCAACTCATTTTAAAAAGTCTTTTATCTTCAAGCTATAAATGCAAAAATCAATTTTTTATTACTTAATTTCTGTTTTCCATAAACCATGCAAATTACAATATGCAAACACGGTCGCATTTCTTAAAAGTGGAACTCGAACAACAGGATCTTGTTCTGGGAATAATTCAACTTCGTAGCATCTATCATCTGTCTCTTATACACATCTCCGAGCCCACGAGACTAGGCATGATATCGTATG
>URAC01000020.1 GCA_900545735.1 uncultured Bacillota bacterium
GGCATACGATTTCATGCCTAGTCTCGTGGGCTCGGAGATGTGTATAAGAGACAGCAATAAAATTGACATTTTCAAATTTAAGCAAGCAAATACATTATGCATAAACAAATATGCAAAGTAAAATAAACATAAATTTATTTAAAATTATTCAGCTGTGCCTTCTTTTTCTGCTTTTTCGTAAGCTTTTAACACTTCTTCAATAATCTTTTCTCTTGTTTCTGTGTTGATTGGGTGAACAATATCCCTATATTCTCCGTCTGGAGTTTTCTTTGATGGCATTGAAATAAAATAGCCTTCTTTTCCTTCAATAACTTTGATATCGTGAACAACAAAGCACTCATCAATAGTGATTGAAGCTACTGCTTTCAATTTGCTGTCTTCCTTTGTAACCAGCCTAATTCTTACATCTGTGATTTTCAAGTTAATTACCTTCCTTTTTTTATTCTTCAAGTATTCCTTAAAGTTGCAAGTATTATAACATTATAAAAGCATTTTTCAAAACATTTTTAATCACTTTTTTAGCAAAATGCAATTATTTATCATATTTATGAATATGGCAAAAAAATACTACTTTATTGGCATAGGCGGAATTAGTATGAGCGCGCTAGCCATATTTTTGAAGTTGAGTGGAGAACAAGTTAGCGGCTCTGACATCAATCTAAATGAAACTATGCAAAATTTAGACAAATTTAACATTACATACAACATCGGGCATTTTGCAAAGAACATTGAAGAATATTCCCCTGACATTGTTGTTATAAATTGTGCAATAGACGACAAAAACGAAGAACTAAATTGGGCGAAAAGCAACAAGATTAAGATTGTTTCACGCGCAAAATTGCTTGGAGATTTTTCTAAAAATTTCAAAAATGTTATAGCCATTTCTGGGACTCACGGGAAGACAACAACTGTTGGAATGATTTCAGAAATATTTATTGAAGCGGGACTGAAGCCATCTGTTCATATTGGTGGAATACTCAATAAAATCAATAGCAATTTTTTAGTTGGTGAGCAAAAATTTTTTATTACTGAAGCTTGCGAATATAAGAATAGTTTTCTTTATTTAAAACCCAAAATTGGCGTTATGCTCAATATTGAGCGTGACCATATGGACTTTTTCAAAAATTACAAAGAATTAGAAAATAGTTTTGACAAATTCTTGGCGTATTCAAAAATCAAAATTTATCCAAAAAGCGTTCATTCTGATTTTGATTTTTACTATCAATCAAACACAAAACTGATTAATTTTTATGCAAAAAATATCGAAAAATCTAAACGCGGAATTATTTTCAAATATTATGAAAATGGCAAATTTATCACTACTATTAGGCTAAACACTTTTGGAACACACAACGTGAATAACGCTATTGTTGCAATTATGATTGCAAGGCATTACAAAGTTAAAATTGCTGATATCAAAAGAGCTTTGAAGAATTTTTCAGGAGTAAAGCGCAGATTCGAAACAATAGGATATATTGGAAATGCTGTTGTCATTCACGATTACGCACATCACCCAACGGAAATTAAAAAGGTCATATCTCAAGCCAAAGAGCTTGGCAAAGTTCTAACAATTTTTCAGCCACACACCTATTCAAGAACAAAAAAATTGTTTAATACTTTTAAAACCGCTTTTGATGAAAGCGATAAAACGATTTTGTATAAGACATATCCTGCAAGAGAAACGGCGGATATGGGCTATGATGCAAAAAAATTATATGAAAGTTTGAGCGAGAAACTTGAAATTGAATATTTTGATGATGAGAATAAAATGCTAAAAGCAATAAAAAAACAAAGCAAACACTTTGAAGTTTTACTTTTCTTAGGAGCTGGCAATATCGATTTAAGTGCAAAAAAATTATTAAAATAGGCAAAATATGCTTTGACAATTTAGTAGAAGTTTGCTAAAATCAAACAAGACAAATTTCTTGTCAATTTAATTTTATGCAAAAAGACAAAAATAAATTGGAAATAGAAGAAATTAAAAATGCCGATATTGAAGTTAGCGGCAATTTTTCTGATGATAAAAAACAAACTAAAAAAATGCCTAAAACAAGCACTTTGCAAGAGCAAATCACCTTGTTTGATGAGCCTCTTGTTGCGGAAGATGTTGGTAAACCTAAGTTCAATTCAACAATAAAAAATCCAGAAAGTAAGTTAAAACGCTCAACTGCAGTAAAAAAAATATTTTCTCTTTCAGAGAGCAATCCAAAAGAAAAAAAATCCATTAAAGACATCTTAAATTTTAATAAGCCACCTAAAAAGATTATTGAAATTAATTCCACTCCTGAAGAAGAAAGCGAAAAGATGGACGAGGCTGAACAAGCCGTTAAAAAGCAATCTAGCAAAAAGAAAAAATTATTAAATTTGCTCTTTTTCTTAATCAATATTGGCATTGTCGTGGGATTGTTTGTATACAATTTGCTTGGCGACACCAAAATGACAAGTTTTTCCGAACTTTTGACGTCTAAAATAAATTGGGGAATTTTTGTATTAGCGATTGTCGTTTCCTCTTTAAATATGATTTTAGATGCTGTCAAATCTTGGATTTTAGTTTGGAAAACAACTGGCAAAAATAGGCCTGCATTGAGTTATAAAACCTGTGCACTTGGAAGGCATTATGATGCTATCACCCCTATGTCAACTGGTGGTGAACCTTTTCAAGTTTACTATTTTAATAAGCACGGAATACCTGCCGGCAAAGCAGTTTCAATTCCTCTTGGGCAATATGTAACTTACACGATGACTTTTTCAATCTTCTCACTCATTATTATGATTGCCAGCATATTTGTATCATCAAACACTGAAAATGTTGGAACAACAATCGTTTCTGCAGGTTCTTGGATTGGATTTGCAATCAACTTTGCCCTTGTTTTAGTTGTTTGCTTAGTTTCAATCAATAAAAAAATTGGAACAGGATTAATTACAGGCATTTTGAAGCTATTAAAGAAAATGCACCTCATTAAAAACTATGAGCAAACATACAATAAGGCAATAGGCGTTGTTACAGATTATCAAAAAACAATGGTCAGTTATGCAAAGAGCAAATCAACCTTTTCACTTTGCCTGTTGTTGTCGCTCTTGTTGATGATAACGAGATATTCAATCCCATATATCATTTATGCTATGTTTAACGGCTTTAATCCTTCAATGTTTATAGACATTTTTATTAAAACAGTTATGATTGATTTAGCATCAAGTTTCATTCCTCTTCCAGGCGGTTCAGGCGTTGCAGAACTTTCGTTTACAGCCTTCTTCTCAAGCCTTATGGGAGCAGATATATTCTGGGCAATGCTCATTTGGAGAATATTAACCCACTATAGCAATATGATAAGAGGAACATTCATCATAATTTATGACTATGCAGTTGGAAATAAAAAGTTCCAATGGTTGCAAAAGAAATGGCAACTTGAAGAAGAGTCAAAAAGCTTTGAAGAAGCTCAATTAAAAGATTTTGAAATGACTTTGGTCAAACAAAATAAAAGAAAAAATAAAAAGAAGGAGAAATAAAAATGATTTTAGATGAGATTAAAAAAGCAAATGTTGAAGCATTAAAAAACAAAGATAAAGAAGCTAGAACAATTTACAGCATTGTTATGAATAAAGCTATGCTTGAAACAATTAAAAAGAGAGAGAAAGGCGAAGAACTTAACGATGCAGATATGGTTCAAATTTTCCAAAAAACAATTAAGGAATTGACAGAAGAAGCGGAAAATTATGCCAAGGCAGGAAATGCTGAAGAAAGTGCAAACATCTTAAGGCAAAGAGAGATTATTGAAAACTATTTGCCAAAAATGATGAGCGAAGAAGAAATTGTAAACGAAATTAACAAACTTGAAGATAAATCTATTGGCAATGTTATGAAACACTTCAAAATGAATTTTGCTGGCAAATGCGATATGCGTATGGTTTCAGAAGCAATCAAAAAAATGGGGAATTAATTTGAAAATTTTTTCAATCAGTGATTTACATCTTTCAATAAACAATCCTAAGCCGATGGACATTTTTGGCGGTCCGTGGGACAACTATATTGATGAAATAGTAAAAGATTGGAAGTCAAAGGTTTCT
This sequence comes from uncultured Bacillota bacterium, assembly GCA_900545735.1. Taxonomy (GTDB): domain Bacteria; phylum Bacillota; class Clostridia; order Christensenellales; family UBA1242; genus UMGS687. The sequence goes on from URAC01000020.1 coordinate 4,066, forward strand.
GACGATGATGTGGTTTTAATTGCTGGAGATATCAGTTGGGCGATGAAAACTGAAGACGCAAAGCCCGATTTAGATTTTATTTCTGCCCTGCCAGGTAAAAAGGTTTTAATTCGTGGCAATCACGATTATTGGTGGAAAAGCATAAGCGCAGTCAGAAGTATGTGCAATTCAGGCTTGTATGCACTACAAAATGATTATTTGGTGCTTGGAAACTATATTTTTACTGGCACTCGTGGTTGGCAAGTTCCAGAGCGCGAAGAGATGCAAAAGGAAGAAGACATAAAGATTTTAAATCGCGAATTTATAAGGCTGGAATTATCTTTGCAAAGTGCTTTAAAAGCCAAAGAACAACTTGAAGCAAACAGCGAAGAAAAATACACTATCGTTTCCCTCATACACTATCCCCCATTCAACTCAAAACGAACTCCAAACAATTTTACAAAGTTGTTTGAAAAATATGGCGTTCAAGCCGTTGTGTATGGCCATATACACGGCAAAAACTCACGAAGTGTTGCCCTAACGGAAATCAATGGGATTAAATATTACTTAACATCTTGCGACCAAGTAAACAATCAATTAGTAGAAATTAAAGTGTGAACATTTGTTCACACTTTTTTCATATTGTGCATTAAAGGAGGTGCAATATGCATAGAAATTGTTGTAATCGTTTTGATTGTGGTTGTAATCATTTTGATTGTGGATATATTAATAGGCCTTACACAAATTTACGCCCATTTACTAATTTTAATCCTTGCCCAAGATTTTCTTGCCCACCAATTAATAATATGCCAAATTGCGGTTGTTTCCCACATTTTAATCAGTGGAATAATTGTGGCTGCTTCCCAAATTTTAACCCTAACTTTTGCTGCCCACCAAACTGCTTAACCCCTAGGGATTTGCTATTCTTTATGGGCGGTTGTCGCTCCAGGGAACATAAAAGTGAGCCTTGCCATAACCGAAGAATTATTAGTGGTCAAGACGAGTTCTAAATTTGTATATCTTTTAATTGGCTTATAATTATTTTTAGTGTCGCCCTCAATCTTGTTTAAGATGTAATTTGTTCGACTGGCGACACTTTTTTCACAAGAAATTATATCAGCATTTGGCAAAATTCTTTTTATATTCGCTTTTACAAAATTGTAATGAGTACAGCCCAAAACAACAGCATCATAGTTTTTATTTTTAATGTTTTCTTTGAGTAAAGCATCTATTTTATTCATATCGTTTGAATAATCATCAATGAATTTTGCTAGATTTTTTATAAATAACTTTTTAATTTTAATCTTTTTTGATTTTGCTAGCTTTTCATAATATTTTATCGTCTTGTTGCTTTTTAAAGTGCGTTTTGTTGCTAAAATCAATATGTTTTTTTTGCCTTTGTCCACCGCGGTTTTAATTGGAGGCTCAACAAAAACACACGGCAAGTTAGGAAATTCTTTCAAGATACTTTCCTTTGCTATCGCACTCGCTGTATTACAAGCAACAACTAAAATTTTTATTCCCCGTTTTAAAACAAGAAATCTCACGATTTCAAGCACAAAACTTACGATTTTTTTGCTTGATTTATCTCCATAGGGAGCATTTAAAGTGTCTGCAACAAAGACATAATTTTCGTTAGGCAACTGTTTTATTATCTCTTTTAAAATGCTTGCTCCACCAACTCCACTATCAATAACTCCAATAGGCAATTTCATACTTTTTATATATGATTTTTTTAAGCTTAGAGTTAATTGCTAATTAAGTTTTTAATATCTTCTTTGCTGAGTTCAGGGAAAAATATGTTGTTTAAGGCACTTGCTATTATTTCCCCACAATTACTAACCTGCCTATCGATATTTTTGGGCGCTAACACCAATTCTCTTAACAAATTTTTTTTGACTTTGTTTTTATATTGTATTTCATCTAAAAAACTTTCAGCATAAATCATAAAGGGAACGCCAATTACAATGCAATCGCAACCCAAAAATTTTTTGTTCATAAACTTGTTGCAACTGCCCACGCCGCTTCCTGCCGCTAAGCCTTCGTTGTTTATTTGAAACGAATGCCCCAAGCGCATAATAGAATTGCTTGCAAGCGTGTCAAAAAGCACAACCAAATCAGGCTTAAATTTTTCACAGATTGATTTTATAAGTTCAGCCGTTTCAAGCCCTGTTTTTGCTTGAACGCTTGGACAAACGCCAGCAGTTTGATATTTAAAATCAAGCCCGTTTGACATAAAAAGTCGTTTTATAATTTCACCACCAAGAGCATCGGCAGTGATTTTGTCATTCCCCAGCCCAAAATACAAAATTGATTTATATTTCTGAATGTTATAAAATTCTATCAACTCATTGTTGATTAAAAATTCAACATAACTAGCACATTTATAGCCTATAAAATCCAAATCTGGAGCATTGATTATGCTAAACTTTTTCTTTCCGCTTTGCTTTCTAGAAATTGTTATTCCAAAATCATATTTGATAGGCTCATCAAGCGGCAAATGCTGCTCGTCAAACATATCTGTTCTATTCAAAATTTTGTTATAAATCGATGTTTTTTTATTCATTTTTTTATTCCCTGAATTAATATGTGAAAAAAAATATAAAAAAATCAAAATTTTACTTGCAAATTGATTTAAGTTGTGTTAAAATACGCCAGTAAATATAAATGGAAGGAGATTAAAGTCGTGCCAAACATTAAATCAGCAATCAAAAGAGTTGAAGTAAATAAAAAGAAAAACGAAGAAAATAAATCTATTAAATCAAGACTTTCAACTTATATCAAAAAGTTTAAAGCAGAAGTTAAAGCAGGAGAATTAGAAAATGCAACTGCTCTTTTAAACGATGTTTTTGCTTATCTTGACAGCGCTGCAAAAGACAATGTAATTCACAAAAATTGTGCAGACAGAAAAAAAGCAGCTCTTGCAAAACTTTTAGACGATGCAAAAAAATCAGCATAATCACAGCCACTCGTAAGAGTGGTTTTTTGTTTTTAATTAAAAAATTAAATATAAATTTATAGGAGTAAAAAAAATGGAAGAGATAAAATATGAATATTATGATTTTTTAGGTCATTTAGCAAGATGTTCCAAATTAAAACCCACAGAATTTTATGAAAATGGAAAATGGGTTGAAAATGAAACGCGTGCATTACATTTACATGATGCTATGGCAGATTATGGAGATTTCAGTTGGTCAGATTATATTGATTTAACAGAAGAACAAGCAATGGAAATGATGAAAGAATTAGATAATAAAAAGAAGTAGAAAAAACTAATAAGTATAGTTATTTATATCAACTATATTTATTTTTTTCTTGCAAGTTAACTAAAAGTATGTTAAAATAAAAGTGCAAAATAGTTTGCACTTGTTTTTTGTGCAAAATTTAAGATTAAAGGACATACATAAAATGAATTTTAAACAACTGGACTTAGCAGGTTTTAAATCTTTTGCAGATAAAATTGAAATTAAATTTGGAGATGGCGTAACTGCCATTGTTGGACCTAACGGCTGCGGCAAAAGCAATGTTGCAGATGCTATAAGATGGGTTTTGGGTGAACAAAGTTCAAAAACTTTGCGTGGCTCTTCTATGCAAGATGTCATCTTTAATGGAACGGAAAAGCGTAAAAGTTTGTCATATTGCGAAGTTACAATGTATTTTGATAATACAGACCGTTTTTTTAATTACGATTTTGACGAAATCGCAATAACAAGAAAACTTTATCGCTCTGGCGAAAGCGAATATTTGCTCAATAAAACAGTTTGTAGGCTTAAAGATATCACTAACCTGCTCTATAACTCTGGCCTTGGAAAAGACGGATATTCAATTATTGGGCAAGACCAAGTTGGCAAAATTTTGTCGTCAAAGCCTGAAGACAGAAGAGCAATTTTTGAAGATGCTGCCGGCATATCAAAATTTAAGTCCAGAAAAGTTGAAGCGGAAAGAAAACTTGAAAGAACGAAGGACAATCTGTTAAAAATTCAACTTGTTGTTGATGAAATTGAAAGGCAACTTGGACCTCTTCAAAAGCAAGCTGAAGATGCTAAAATTTTCTTAAAATTAAAAGAAGAATTAAAACTTTTGGAAATCAACGCATTCATTTATCAACAAGAAAATGCCAACGAAGCAAAAGAAAAAATCAATGCGAGATTGAATGCTATTGCTGAAGAATTAACTTTGAGGCAAGAAGAATTAAGAGCAACTTCAGAAAGTTATGCTAACAATATGGCAAGCATTGACGCGATTGATAAATCCGTTGAAAGATTGCACGAAAACATCTTAAATTTGACAGTTAGTTTGGAAAAACAAGCCGGCGAAACAAATGTCATTCGTGAAAGAGTAAGATATTTAACAGAACAAAATGCAAAATTGACTTTGAATGAAACAAATTTTGAAAAGTTAATTGAAGCAGTTTTGGAAGAAATTGAAAATCAAAAACAAAAAACAGAGGCTTTCAAAACAAAATTAAAAGATTGCAAGAAAGAAGAAGAAGAATTATCAAATCAATATTTGATGATTATCGATGCACTTGCCCTATCCGAAGGCGAAGCTGAAAAGGGTCAAAAAGATGTCATTGATGCTCTTGACAAATTGGCATATATTAAGGCAAATTCTTCAAGGCTTTCCGCTGAAAAAGAAGCATCAATAACTGCCATCGATGAAACAAATTTAAAAATTGAAAGTTTAACAAATAAGATAAACGAGCAAGAAGAGCAAATTAAAGTTCAAAAAGAACAAATCAAAGTTTTAGATAATTCAAGCAAAGAAAAGAAGGAAATTCTTTTAAAAGCAAAACTTCAAATCTCCGCCCTTGAAGAAGACATTGAAACTTTGAACAAGAAACGCAATGATGCAAGCACAAAAATTCAAGTTTATGAAAATAGAAAGCGTATTCTTGAAGAAATGCAAGCAGAACACGAAGGATATGCAGGTTCAGTTAAAAAACTTTTAAAAGAAAGTGAAAGAAATGAATCCTTTAGAAAAAATATGGTGGGAACACTCGCCTCTTTAATCACTGTTCCTGAAAAATATGAAACTGCTATTGAAACTGCCCTTGGCAATGCAATTCAAAATATTGTTACAAGAAATGAAAATGACGCAAAGGTTTTAATTGAATATTTGAAACAAAATCAATTTGGCCGCGCAACATTTTTGCCAATAACTTCAATGCGCCCAAGAATTTTGTCCGAGGCAGATAAGAAGTTAATCAATGTCCCTGGCAGCCACGGAATTGCAAAAGAATTAATCAAATATGGCTCAGACATTGAAAATGTCATTTCCAATCTTCTTGGAGCAACTGTTGTTGTAGACAACTTAGATGTCGCAATCAAACTTGCACAAAACACCAAATTTACATACAAAATTGTTACGCTTGACGGCGATATCATCAATCCACAAGGTTCAATGACTGGCGGCAGCAAAAAATCTGAAGCAGTCAACTTAATTAGCCGTGATAGAGAAATCAAAACTCTTGCAGAACAAATTGAAAAGTTCAAAGAAGAAATCGCAATGTCAGCAGATACTTTTGCAGATATGAAAGCAAAATTATCTGACAGTCAAAATAAATATGACTTTTTGGCTTCGCAAGATAAAAAAGTTGATGTTGAACTTGCGCAAGAAAACGAAAAGTTATCTTCACTTGAAAGCCTGCTTGCAGGAAACAAAACTGAACTTGAAAATTTGAAATCCAACAAAGTTAAATTGGAAAATAAAATTGATGTTATTGTAAAAGAACTCGCAAGTGAAATTGAACTTGAAAATGCCCTTTCAAAAGGCAAAACCAACGCAAATGAACTTGCCGAAAAGCGCAGTGAGCGTTTTGCAGAATTGAAAGAAAAGCGTGAAAAATACAATAATGAAGTAACGGCAAAACGCGTTGAAATTGCCAGCCTTGAAAAGGAAGTTTTGGCTTCTGAACAAGAAGTTGAAAGGCTTGAAAAGCAACAAGGCGAATTAAAATATAACTTAGAGCTTGCCCGCGATGAAAGAGCAAACAATGAAAAAAATATAGAAGATGCAAATCAATTAATTGCAGAAATGCTTGAAGAAAACACAAGTGTTGAAAGCAAAAACAGATTGGCAGCGTTCAAAGAAGAACAAGCAAATCTTGAAAATAATAAGCAAAAATTGCAACAATCTTTAAAGGAATTGGACGAAAAAAGAACTTACTTGATTGAAGAAACCAACAAGATTTCAGAAAAGAAAGTTATGGAAGAAATGAAAGTAAGCAAGGTCGATTCGGATATTGATTTGATGCGTGAAAGAATTGCTGAAGAATATGAATTAACTTATGAAACTTGTCAAAACTATAAACAAGCAGACTTTAATTTAACAAAAGGCTTACAAGAAATTTCAAAAATCAAACGCGAAATTGTAAAATTGGGCTATATTAACGTTTCAGCGATTGAAAGTTCTGGCGTTTTAAATGAAAGATATCAAGCATTAAAAGCGCAAGCAGATGACTTGACAAAAGCTCAAAATGAACTCGTTGAAATCATTGACGAAGTATCAGTTGAAATGAAAAACAAGTTCATTGAACAATTCAATAGGATTAATGAAAACTTTGGCCAAACTTTCCGCGAATTGTTTGGTGGCGGCAGCGCAAAACTTGAACTTATTGGCTCAGACAATGTTCTTGAAGCAGGCGTTGAGATTTTTGCAGAGCCTCCTGGCAAGAAACTTCAAAGCAACACCCTACTTTCAGGTGGCGAAAAGGCATTGACCGCTATTGCAATTTTATTTGCAATCTTAAAGCTAAAACCTATGCCATTCTGTTTGCTAGACGAAATTGAAGCACCTCTTGATGAAGCAAATGTTGTGAGATTCGCTCAATATTTAAAACGCTTCTCAAAAGAAACTCAATTCATTGTTATCACCCACAAGAAACCAACTATGGAACTTGCCGACGCTTTATATGGTGTTACTATGGAAGAAAAAGGCGTTTCAAAGACTGTTTCAGTTAAATTGAGTGAAGCAATCAAATCTGCTGAGGAGGAAAATTAATTATGGGATTTTTCAAAAAAATTGCAGATGCTCTTAAAAAAACAAGAGAATCAATAAGAAGAAAAATGGACAGCTTGCTTTCTGGCGGCGAATTGAATGACGATTTCTACGATGAAATGGAAGATATCTTAATTTCTGCCGATGTCGGCGTTAACGCAAGTGTTGAAATTGTTCAGGAACTTAGAGAATATGCTAGAAAAAACAAAATCCGCAATTCCGATGATGTGAGAGCAGCACTTAAAGAAGTCCTTTCCAATATGATAGGCGCAGTTGAACAAGAAAAAAATGCAGGAAGTTTTGAATATCCTTGCATTATCACAGTTATAGGCGTAAATGGCGTTGGCAAAACAACAAGCATTGGCAAAATGGCTTATCATTTTAAAAAGATTGGCAAAGATGTATGTTTAGTTGCGGGCGACACGTTCCGCGCAGCAGCTGCAGACCAATTAACAGAATGGGCTAAACGCGCTAAAGTTAGAATTGTAAAGCATACTGAAGGCGCAGATGCCGCAGCGGTTGTTTATGACGGAATTGCAAGCGCAAAAGCGAAAAAAACAGATGTTTTGATAATTGACACGGCTGGCAGATTGCACACAAAAGACAATTTGATGAACGAACTTGGCAAAATGGATAGAGTGATAACTCGTGAATATCCTGAAGCAAAAAGATATAACTTGATGGTCATAGACGCAACAACAGGTCAAAATGCCATCAGTCAAATCAGCGAATTTGATAAACAAGTAAAGTTAGACGGCATTATCTTAACAAAACTTGATGGCACAGCCAAAGGCGGAATAATCATATCAATTATGAGAAATTTCAAACTTCCAGTTTATTTTGTTGGAGTTGGCGAAGGAATTGACGATTTGGAACCTTTCTCCGCAAAAGATTTCGCAGATAATATAATTTAAAAAAATCTCTCGATTGAGAGATTTTTTTAATTCATATTCAATATAACAATGATGATAGGTCTACGCTTTGAACGCTTGAAAATGAAGTTTGAAAGCGCTTTCTTAACTATATTTCTTATTTCATTAGGGTCAAAAGATTGTAAATCTTGCTCTCTTAAAACTTGAACCATAGTTGCTTTTGCATCGGCATTGAACGCTTCTGCTTCTTTATCATAAACAACTCCGCGAGTTATTATTATAGGCTCATATTTTTCATTTGCAAGTTCTGACATATTGAGAACTGCAACACAGAATCCTTCTTCAGAAAGTTGTTTCCTTTCCTTCAAAACATTGCTGCCCAAATCGCCTAATCCAGAACCATCAACAAGCCTTATTCCAGCAGTTACAAATCCAGATTGACGAATATAATTTTCTGTCATTTCAACTTGCATTCCCATATCTGGAATAATGATATCTCTAGCATTCATTCCCATTTCTATTGAAAGTTCCTTATGACGTTTTAAATGCCTATATTCGCCGTGAACAGGAATAAAGAATTTAGGGTTTGTAAGTGCGTGCATCGTTTTTAATTCTTCTTGGCAAGCGTGACCAGATGCGTGAACTTCAGCAAGTTCATCATATATAACATTTGCACCGGACTTGAATAATGTGTTGATAACATTATAAACACTCTTTTCATTGCCAGGAATTGGAGAAGATGAAAATATAATCGTGTCCCCTTCACCTATTTTTATTTTAGGAAATTCACCATAAGCCATTCTAGTAAGTGCTGACATTGGCTCGCCTTGACTTCCAGTTGTTATAATTAACAATTCGTTATCTGCATACTTATCTATTTTATCAATATCAATGATATTGCTTTTATCAAAAGTCAATTCGCCAATTTTCATCGCAGCATCTGATACATTTATCATACTTCTGCCAGAAAATGCAACCTTCCTTTTAAACTTTTCTGCAAGCCACAAAAGTTGTTGCATTCTATGAATATTTGATGCAAAAGTGGCAACAAAAAGCCTATCTTCCTTATGCTTTTCAAATATATCTTCCAAAGTTTTTCCAACATTGCGTTCGCTCATTGAATAGCCTTTTCTGCAAACGTTTGTGCTTTCACATAGAAGCAAATTAACACCTTTTTTGCCAAGTTCTCCAAGCCTTGTTAAATCGGTCATAACACCATCAATAGGAGCAAAATCTATTTTGAAATCGCCTGTGTGAACGATATTGCCACAAGGAGTGTTGATGCTCAAAGCGAGTGCTCCAGCAATCGAATGGCTAACTTTGATAAATTCAACTTGGAAAGAACCAATTTTTAGCAAATTTTTTGGTTTGACAGTAACAAGTTTTGCATCAATTTTAGGATATTCTTTCAACTTGTTTTCAACAAGAGCCAAAGTCATTGCTGAGCCATAAACTGGAACTTTTAATTCGTTTAAAACAAATGGCAATGCTCCAATATGGTCTTCGTGGCCGTGGGTCAATAAAATCCCTTTTAATTTGCTCTTATTTGCAATTAAGTAAGAAATATCTGGAACAATAAGGTCTACCCCTGGGAAATCTCCTGTTGGGAAAGCAAGTCCGCAATCTATAACAATCATTTCATTGTCATATTCTATTGCGGTCATATTTTTGCCAATTTCGCCAACACCACCCAAGAAAGTAATCTTAACAGATTTTCCATTTTTTGCTGGAACAATCACTTGATTGTCTTCCAAATTTTTCTTTACTGCTTTTGGCTTATGAGCTTTTTGTTCATTAGCCACCTTTTCTTGTGCTTTTTTAGGCATCTGTTTCTTTTTTTGCATTTCTGCTGCTTTTTGCTTTTTTAAAGCCATTTTTTGTTTAATTTCTTCGTTTAAATCTTCCATATCTAGTCCTTTTAATAAAAATATATCCTGTCTCTTATACACATCTGACGCTGCCGACGATAAGGCTCGTG
>URAC01000021.1 GCA_900545735.1 uncultured Bacillota bacterium
CCTCTGTTCAATTCCGGTCGCCTTTTCGCTGCTCGCTCAAATTCTCCCATTTTCACAGAAAATCGCATTCGCTTCTTCGCCCACTGGGCGCGCTCTGCTCTTTTCCCGTCGGGATCACCAGACAAACACACCTTATGGGTGTGTTTTTTTAACTCTTCTTTCGGAATTCGAACCCAAGGGTTCGCTCCGCAAACAAGTTTGCTTTCTCGCCTCTGTTCAATTCCGGTCGCCTTTTCGCTGCTCGCTCAAATTCTCCCATTTTCAAAGTTAAAATCTCTTGCAATTCAGGTTGGGTTGTGATATAATTTGCGTGTTTTAGGGCGCTATAGCCATTGTGCAGAGATGGTCGAGCGGTTTAAGGCACATGCTTGGAAAGCGTGCGAACTGTAACAGGTTCCGGAGGTTCGAATCCTCTTCTCTGCGCCAAATACTTGCGACGGAAGGTATTGCCTTTCGTTTTTTATACATCAAAATAGCAAATGCTTGCGATCTTGCAATTTATTAATTAAATGTTTTAACAATTATTTTCGCGACAGCATATCAATTATTAATTTGTATAAAAAATTTAATGCTTTTCTATATTTATCTTGCTATTAAAATAAAAATAAGGCTCAGATTGAACTGAGTTTTTTATTTTATTTTGAAAAATTATTTATTGTGATATACTAAAATTTAAGGAGAAAAAATGAAAGACAAATTTTCAAGTTTGCAGTATTTTGAAAAATTAAATAAATATTGGGACGCAGCAAATTATTTGTCAGTTGCACAATTATATTTGCTTGACAATCCTTTGCTTAGAGAACACGAACTCTGTTTGAAAGATGTTAAACAAAAATTGGTTGGACATTGGGGAACAGCTCCTGGGCAAAACTTTATCTACGCACATTGTAATAGAATAATAAATAAATTTGATTTGGATATGATTTTGATTTCAGGTCCAGGCCACGGAGGCAATTTTTTAACAGCCAATAGTTATCTAGAAGGCGTTTATTCAAAAGTTTATCCTGAAATTTCTCAAGATAAAAAGGGAATGACAAAACTTTGCAAACAATTTTCATTCCCTGGCGGAATCGGTTCGCATTGCGTTCCTGAAACTCCAGGCTCCATTCACGAAGGCGGCGAATTAGGTTATTCTCTAGCACACGCCTTTGGCGCAGTTTTAGACAATCCAAATTTAATTGCTGCAACTATTGTTGGAGATGGCGAAGCAGAAACAGGTCCGCTTGCAACATCTTGGTTTGGCAATAAATTTATCAACCCAAAAACCGATGGAATTGTGCTTCCAATTTTGCACTTAAATGGATATAAGATTTCCAATCCAACCGTTCTATCCAGGCTTTCAAACAAGGAATTAAAACACCTATTTGATGGTTATGGTTATAAGCCATATTTCGTTGAAGGTTCAGATAAGATGCAAATGCATAAATTGATGGCAGCGGCTATGGACAAGTGTGTTGAAGACATCAAAAATATTAAAAACTCAACAAAAAATCCTAGTTCAATAAAATATCCTATGATAATATTAAGAACTCCAAAAGGTTGGACGGGTCCAAAAGTTGTTGATAAGAAGCAAGTTGAAGGCACTTTTAGAGCACATCAAATTCCTCTTCCTATCAACAATGAAGAAGATTTGGCTGAACTTAAAAATTGGCTATTAAGTTATCACCCTGAAGAACTTTTTGACAAAAATTATAAATTATTGCCAGAAATTAGCGAAATTTTGCCTAAAGGAAACAAAAGATTGACGGCATCGCCTTATGCCAATGGCGGTGGTATGTTGAAAGAATTAAAAACTCCATCTATTGAAAAATATGCTGTTAAATTTGAGGAACACGGCACAGTTAAAGCACAAGATATGTTGGTTCTTGGCGAATATATAAGAGATTTGTTTGTTTTAAATGCCAAGAGCAAAAACTATAGAATATTTAGCCCAGATGAAGCGATGAGTAATAGGCTCAGCAAAGTTTTTGAAGTTGAAAAGCGTGCGTTTGATTGTAAGATTTTTAATGGCGATGAAAATCTTTCAAACACAGGCAGAGTTCACGATTCCTTTTTGTCTGAACATCTTTGCGAAGGAATGTTGGAAGGCTATATACTTACTGGCAGACACGGAATGTTTGATAGCTATGAAGCGTTTATTCGTGTTGTTGACAGTATGGTTGCCCAACACGCTAAATGGCTCAAGGTTTGTAACGAAATAGAATGGAGAAAGCCAATTTCTTCGCTAAATTTGATTTTAACAAGCAATGTTTGGCAACAGGACCACAACGGATTTACACATCAAGACCCAGGCTTTTTGGACCATATTGTTAGCAAAAAAGCTGATGTTGTCAGAGCATATTTGCCGGCAGATGCAAACTGTTTGTTGTCCTGCTATGACCATTGTGCAAAAAGCAAAAATTATGTTAATGTGATTGTTGCATCAAAGCACCCAAGATATCAATGGCTAAATATGGACGAAGCAAAACAACACTGCGCGCAAGGTGTCAGCGAATGGAAATGGGCTGGAATGAACGACACAAAAAATCCCGATATAGTTGTTGCATCTTGTGGAGATACAGCGACAGTTGAAGCACTTGCAACTGTAACATTAATGAAAAAATTATTGCCTTCATTGAATGTTAAATTTATAAATGTTGTTGATTTAATGAAACTTGTTTCAAACAAGGCTCACCCACACGGATTGACAGACAATGAGTATGATAAACTTTTCACAAAAGATAAGCCAATTATATTTAATTTCCACGGCTATCCACAATTAATTCATCAATTAACTTATAATAGAAAAAATAGAAATTTGCACGTTTCAGGATATCAAGAAGAAGGCACAATAACAACTTCATTTGATATGTGTGCATTGAATAAAACGGATAGATATAATCTTTTGTTAAAAGCAATAAAATACTTGAATTTGGGAAAAGCAGAACGCGACAAAATTACAAGATTTGCTAAAACCAAATTAAAACAAAATCAAGAATATATTCGCAAGTATGGCGTTGATATGCCAGAAATTGCAAATTGGAGTTGGAATAAATAAAGGCGTTGAAATCAACGCCTTTTTTATTTTATGCTAAATGCCAATTTTCTACTGCTGAATATTGAATTGCTTCAATGAATAATTCAATTTTAACTGAAGATGCTGGCAACTCTTCGATTGGCTCTCCATCAACGATTGTGCAAGTAACTAAATCATTATTTAATGTGTCGCCTTTAAACAAGTAAATTTCTTGTTGGGTTTCAACGCTATCGTCATATCCTATTTCAATTAATCTTTCTGACAATGAAGTTGAGCCAACTGAAACAAAATAATGATAGTTGTCTGCTATATTAAATTCCCAATTCTCTGCAAATTCTAATGTTCCGCTAGCAAACAATTTATTTGCTCCGTTCAAAAATTCACCTATCTCACTTGGTGTTTGATATTTTACAGGATTTTCTGAATCAGATAAATCTGTGATAACTAATTTTGCACGCAACGCAAAAGTTGCTGTGTTTTCTTTTGGAGATAATTTTGGATTGGCAATAGGAATAACTGTTCCTGGCATTATGTTTGTTAATGTCAAATTTTGAAGTTCACCTTCATCAATCAATGAATTTCCATTTTCATCTTTCAAATATAAAAGATTGCCCACCGTATTAGAATCAGATGACGCATTAACATTTTTGTAGTCAATAGAAATGCCGCTCGCAAAATTCAAATAGCCAGTTACATTCCTTCTGCTAGACAAATAAGCAACTGTTGTTGTTAGTGCAATTAACAATGCTAGCAACAAAACTATGCCAACAATTAAAATAACTTTTTTGGAAGAAGAAGTTTTCATATTGCCCCCTTTTTACTAAAAGTAATATATCATAAAAATTAAGTTTTATCAAATATATTGACATTATTATAAATTTTATTTGTAAAATCAATTTTAATTGGTTAATATATGTTTGAGGTAAAATTGAACGTTTTAGGCATAATATTTTTTGTTGTATTTTGTTTAAATATCCTTTGCGTGCTTGCAATGATTTTTGTCGAGCGTAAAAAACCTCAAATCATTGTATCTTGGCTGATTGTTTTAACATTTTTCCCAATTCTTGGCTTCCTTCTTTACATTTTAATTGGAAGTGGACTCAGTTATAAAACAAAAAGAATGTTAAAGAAGAAAAGGCTTTATCAAAAAGAGTATGATGAATTTATAACAAAACAAAAAGAAACTTTGCAAGAAAGAAAATATAAATCTAGAGAAGAAAAAAATTATTCAGACTTGTTGATGTTCAATTTAAACAATTCAAAAAGTGCATATTATGAGCACAATAATATTCGAATTTTCACAAACGGAAAAGACAAAATTAACGCTTTAAAGAAAGATTTAAAAAATGCAAAACATTCTATAAATTTGCTTTATTATATTTTTGCAAACGATGAAGTTGGCAATGAAATAATGGACATCTTAATTCAAAAAGCACAACAAGGCGTTAAAGTAAAACTTTTATATGACTCCGTTGGGTGTCTAAAAACAAAAAGAAGTTTTTATAAAAAACTTGTAAAAGCAGGCGGAGAAGTTGCAGAATTTTTCCCTCCACTTTTTGGAATAAGGCTGTTTAATTTGAAAATGAACTATCGCAATCACAGAAAAATTGTTATTATTGATGGAAAAATTGCCTATACTGGCGGAATTAATATTCGTGATGACCATATGAGTAAAAACAAAAAATTATCTCCTTGGCGCGATACGCACATAAGAATAACAGGAGATGCTGTTTACGGCTTCCAAAGTGCGTTTTTTAACGATTGGCGCTATTGTAAAAAATATGGCAGCAATTTCCAAAAACTTTTGGAAGAAGGCTATTTCACTTCAACTAGAAACACAGGCAAAACTGGCGTTCAAGTTATAACGAGTGGCCCTGAATCTGATGAGCAATCAATCAAAGCATCACTTTTAAAAATGATTTTATCCGCTAAAGAAAACATATATATTCAAACGCCATATTTTATCCCAGACGAAGTTATGCTTAGTGCATTGAATGTTGCAAGTATGAGTGGGGTTAAAATTCATTTGATGATTCCTGCAATCCCAGATAAAAAATTTGTGTATATGGCAACTCTATCCTATGTTAAAGAACTCTTAAATTATGGCCCAAATGTTAACATATATTTATATAACGGCTTTATCCATTCAAAAGTTGTAATTATTGATAATAAAGTTGCATCTATTGGAACTTGTAATTTTGATAATCGCTCTTTTGCCTTAAATTTTGAAATAAACGCCTTTTTATATGGTGAAGAAATTGCAAATCAAAATGTTACAATTTTTGAAAACGATATTAAAAATTGTAAGAAAATTGATAAATTATATTTCAAACGCAAGCCGTGGTATTCCAAAATGGCACAAGCATTTTTCAGATTATTCTCACCATTATTATAAAAAGCCAAGTTTTAAACTTGGCTTTTATTTAATTTACATTATAGATTATTCTATGGCAATTATCACATTCTAAATAGCCTTGGCTTTTAACTTTGTCAACTTCGACTGATGAAAGTTCTAGCATACAAACTCCGCAAGACCTGCCAGAAAGTGGTGCAAAAACAGGGAATATTTTATCTTGCCTATGCTGCTTATATTTAGCAAGCAATTTTGCATCAATATCTTTTTCCATTGCGGCAAGTTCGCTTTTTATTTTTTCTATCTCAGGTTGTTTTGAGGCTGCAAGGTCGTCATATTTCTTTTTATTATCAGTATATTTTGCTTTTGCCATTCCATAGTTTTTCTTTGCAACATCAAATTCGTTTAAAGCAACATTTAATTTTTCTGCAATTTGTAAAATTTTCTTTTCCAAAATGTTCAAATTATTAAGAAGTGTGTTGACATTTTTTGTTACGCTTTCAAAATCGCTATCATTTAATTTGGATAAATCTTTGTTTGATAATTTATCAATATTAGCATTATTTTCATTGAATGATTTATTTAATGCATTGAATTCTTTTAAAATTTGAGCAGCCTGATTTTCTAATTGAGAAGATTTTTCTTGCGCTTTTTTAACAACTGCTATCATATCTTGATAATTCTTTTTAAATTCGCTTTTAGCAAGTTGATTCTCAATTTTATAAAGTTCTGCATCTTTTTTTTGATATTCTATAATTTTTGATATGTCCATAATTTTTCCTTTTGAAATTTATATCATATATTTAATAATTTTTCAAATTTTTTTTAACTTCTAAAGTCAACAAGTTTTTTGCTTCTATTTGGGTGTCTTAATTTTCTTAAAGCTTTTGCTTCAATCTGTCTTATTCTTTCACGAGTAACATTAAATTCTTTGCCAACTTCTTCCAAAGTTCTTGGGTGAGAATTATCAAGTCCATAACGCATACGAATAACCTTTTGTTCACGAGGAGTTAATGTTTCAATAACAGACAAAAGTTGTTCTCTAAGCAAAACTTGGCTTGTTGCTTCAAGTGGTGAAACTGCTGTTTCATCTTCAATAAAGTCGCTGATTTTGCTATCTTCTTCATCACCGATTGTTGTTTCAAGTGAAATAGGGTCAAGAGCGATTTTTTGAATTTCCGCAACTCTTGCTTCAGTCAAGCCCATAGCGCTAGCAATTTCAGAGGCTGTTGGGTCGCGTCCTAATTTTTGAATCAATGTTCTTGTTGTGCGAGTTAAACGATTGATTGTTTCAACCATATGAACAGGAACACGAATTGTTCTTGCTTGGTCAGCTATTGCTCTTGTGATTGATTGTCTAATCCACCAAGTTGCATAAGTGGAAAATCTAAATCCCTTAGTAAAGTCAAATTTTTCAACCGCTTTTAAAAGACCGATGTTTCCTTCTTGGATTAAATCCAAAAATTGCATATTTGAGCGAGAAACATATCTTTTTGCAATGCTAACAACCAATCTTAAGTTGCTTTCAGACAACTTTGCTTTTGCTGCTTCATCGCCTTCAGCCATACGCTTTGCAAGTTCAATTTCTTCATCACCAGTAAGCAAAGGAACTTTGCCGATATCTTTTAAATAAGTTTTAACTGGGTCATCAACGCTTACTTGAGTGATAATATCTTCTAAATCTTCCTTTGGCGTGTCATCTTCAGCTTGTTTTATAATTTTAATTCCGTTTTTTTCGATAACATTAATAAATTCATTGATTTCATCTTTTGATGCATCATATTTCATAAGTCTAAAATATATGTCTTCTTCATTGACATTGCCTTTTTTACGACCTATATCCAAAAACCTATTCAACTCAACTTTAAAATTCTCGTTCATTTTTCCTCCAAAACTTTTCTTTTGTTAATCAATAATTCCGCTTTTTAATTTAGCAATTATCTTTGCTATGTCAGCTGAAATTTGTTTTCGTTCTTCAATATTTGAAGTCTCCTTGTATTTTTCGCTTAAAACCTGTTGCCAAATCTTCATATAGTTTTCAAAAATCTTAAACGCGCATTCGTTATAAAACGATTCCGTTAGGAGTTTTTCATCAAGTTCCAATATGCTGTTGTATATTTCTTGTTCTTCTGGTTCTAAGTTCAACTCAACACCATTTACATTTGAATTTAAGATTTTGTCATATAGAGATTGATAAACTGGGTGCGAGACATATTTTCTTATCGACGCTTTTCCGTTTGTGTAATCTTTTTTTCTAATTAACGCCAATAAAATGTATTTTATTGCTTTAATATTGCCATCTTCTTGATTAATTAAAACATCTTTACCATTATTTGTGTCATTTTTATTTGACGATGAACCAATATCTTTTCTTAAAGTTTCTAGCGCTATTGACATTTTTTGCGACAATAATTTTAAATATATTTCTTGTTCGGAAGATGTTTTTAATGCTGATATTATTTGCAAACATTCCTTCACGCATTTTGATTTTTCGTTAGGCTCTTTCAAGTTATATTTTTCTTGTGTTACATCTAACAAATATTCAACATAATGCTTTGCGCTATCAATCAAATTTTGCATTTTTTCTTTGCCAAAATTTTTGATAAATTCATCTGGGTCATATCCTTTTGGCAACCTTGCAACTTTGACTGAAAGTTCATTTTCAACCAAAATACCAATCGAACGAGCGGCAGCCTTCATTCCCGCTTCATCACCATCGAATAGCAATGTTACATCATCACAAAATCTCTTTATCTCCCTGGCGTGCTTTGGCGTCAATGCTGTTCCTAAACAAGCCACCGTTGGAGAAAAGCCATTTGAATTCATAGTGATAACATCAATTTGACCTTCAACAATTATAACCTTGTCTATTTTGCGTTCCTTTTTAATTCTCTTAACTAAGTGAATTCCATAAACGCAAGAACTTTTATCAAACACTGGAGATTGTGAAGTGTTTTTATATTTTGAGCGTTCGTCATCTGGCAAAATTATTCTTCCGCTAAATCCAACGCATTCTTCATAAGAATTTAAAATTGGGAAAACAAGCCTGTTGGATTGATAATCAAATTCTCTGCCATTGCTTATTCCTGCTATGCCCGCTTTTTCCATAATTTCAAAAGATACATTTTGACTTTTTAAATATTTAATTACATCATTGTTATGAGCGTAGCCTATTTCAAAATTATCCAAATCACTTTTCTTAAATCCACGCTTCTTTAGATAATTTTGAGCGTCTTTCGCTATTGGCAAATACAAATTTTTCTTATAAAATTCTTTTGTTAAATTGAGCGCTTTTAAAATTTCATTTTTTTCTTTCTTTTGTTGTTCAATTATGCTTACATCGCCCATATTTTCAGGCATCTTCATCCCTGCTTTTTGCGCAAGAATTTCTATTGCTCTATCTCTGTCGCTACTTTCCATCTTCATAACAAAATCGACAACATTTCCACCTTCACCACAGCCGAAGCAGTGATAATATTGACCTTCTTCGTTAACAGTGAATGAAGGTGTTTTTTCGTGATGAAAAGGACAGCACGCCCAATACTGCCTGCCTTTACGATTTAATGTTATGTATGAAGAAACAACTGAAACGATATTATTTCTTTGTTTTAATTCTGAATACCACTCTGGTGGATAATAATATTTTGGCAAATCTTAATCCTTTTCAAAAAAATTAAAAATTCTATTAAATAAATGGAATATATAAAAAATTCCGTGTCAATATATTTATTTCGACACGAAATTTAAAAACCCTTTTTATTTTTTATAAAAATAACTATCTATAACGCCGCCGCCCAAACAATTTTCATTTTCGTCATACAAAACAACAAATTGACCTGGCGTTATTGCTCTTTGTTTTTCATAAAACTCAACTTTAATTTCTTTGTCATTTAGAACTTCAACTTTAACTTTTTGGTCTGGCTGACGATATCTAAATTTTGCATAACAATCAAACTGTTTTTGAGCAGGAACTGTTGGAATAAAATTGAATTCTTTAGCATAAAGACCATCAGAAAATAATGCGTCATCTTCTCCTTGAGAAACAACTAGCACATTGTTTTTTAAATCTTTATCTAAAACAAACCAGCGCTCTCCTGTTCCGCCTTTTCGTCCACCAATATTAAGTCCGCGTCTTTGTCCAAGTGTGTAATACATCAATCCATCGTGTTGACCTATAACTTCGCCATCAGGCGTTTTGATTAATCCAGGTTGAGCAGGTAAAAATCCTTTTAAAAATTTCTTAAAATTTCTTTCACCAATAAAGCATATTCCTGTTGAATCTTTCTTTTTAGCGTTAGAAAGTCCAAGTTCATCAGCAATCTTTCTAACTTCTGTTTTTTCTATGTCTGCAAGTGGAAATAAAACAGATGAGAGTTGTTTTTGATTGAGTTGATTTAAAAAATATGATTGGTCCTTGCTTTTATCTTTTGCTTTCATAAGATAATATTTCCCATTATGTTCTTCGACTTTGGCATAATGTCCTGTTGCAATCTTGTCCGCACCTATCTTTTTTGCAAAATCTAAAAATGGTCCAAATTTAATTTCTCTGTTGCAGAGAACATCAGGATTTGGCGTTCTTCCATTTTTATATTCATTTAAAAAATATTCAAAAACATTTTCATAATATTCTTTAGAAAAGTTGATTGTATAATATGGAATATTTAGCGTTGCGCAAACGCGTTTTACATCTTCATAATCCCTTTCACTTGTGCAAGCACCTTCTTCGTCAGTTTCTTCCCAATTCACCATAAAAAGAGCAATAACATTATATCCTTGCTCCTTCAAAAGATGTGCACTTACTGCGGAGTCTACTCCGCCGCTCATTCCAATTACAACAGTTTCCAACTTTAACCTCAAAATTATCTTTTATTATTTTTTTTGTCTTTTTTACTCTTTTTATTTATTTTTTTGCTATTTGTATCAATTTTTTCTACTTTTTCTTCATTATTTTGTTTTTCAACTACAACAATTTCGTTTTTTAATGAATATAATTTTTCATCTATGCTGACTGGAATTTTATATCTCTCCAAAAAGATTCTTATAAAATCCATAACCCATAAAATCAAAACACTTGCCGCTGGGAGCAAACTGATATACCAAATAATGTTATATGCAAGCGACTTGTATGGCAAAAGCAATAAGACTATTGAACAAACAAATCCAAACAAAACAGTTAGACCTTTGTAAAATCTGCCTAAATAAAAATTATGTGCTCCTGTAAAGCCTAAAAAGGCACACAAAAAAAGTGCCACTTTTTTGCTTGCATCAGCAGGCCAATCAGCAGTCATAATATAATTTCTTCTCTGACATTTTATCACTTCTTTTCTTGCTGATTTATTGGAAACATAATTCAATCTATCAAATACAAGGCCACAAAATTGGCATTTCTTTTGACCTACTAAATATTTCTCATTGCATCTTGGGCATTTTTTAACGCTATCGTTATATTTCATACAAGATGAGTTTATCAAATTCAATTTAATATGTCAAAGTATTTATTCAATCTCAATAATATTATCAATCAATCCTTTATCAAATGTCGCTGTAAACACTCTCGCAGTTTTATTTTTTTCGTTGAGTAAAGCAATCGCTGGCTCATTATAAAAGTTCACCATAAGAATATCATCAAACTCACCAAAAAATCTGTTCATTGTTTGCTCAGATAATCTCTCAGATAAATTTGGAGAAAATCTTTCCTTTATATCGTCTTCACTTCCATATTTCAAATCTTCAAAAAATTGTAAAAATTTTAAAATATCAATATTGTTGTTTGTTCGTTTATTTAACAAACTTACATAATATTTTTCTTTGAAATTTGCCCGATCGCCGTTTATCTCATAAACTTCAACTTCGCCTTTTTTGTTCAGAGTTGGAAGTATTTTTAATGTCTTTATTGAGTTGCCTATATTTTCAACTTTATCAACTTTTTCAAACGCCTGCGATTTTAAATTGATTGGATTAAATTTTATGACAATATGATTTTCAGGTAAATAAAAAACGCTGACCTGTTTATTTTCACAGATTAATTTGTCGCGCACGACTTTAAAATTAGCGGTGTAAGCAATGTTTTCAATTTCGTTTTTCTTATTGAAAGGATATAGTTTTACATTAAAGTTTTTTAAATCTTCAACTTTTAAATCTATTTCATCAGACAGACAACCCAAAGTGTTTAAAGAAAAAATTTCATTTTCATCTTCGAAAAATCTCATCAAACATTCAAACTTTGGAATAATATGAATTGAAACATTTAACATATCATATTTTATTCATCAAATCATTGTTAAATTACAAATTATTCTATGTATGATTAAAATTTTTTAAAGTGTCAATAATTTTTACACTTGGAGGTTTTAATGAAAAAATATTCTAGATGGAAAGACGATGAAATTATCAAGCTTTTTAATGTTGTTGAAAAGAATAAAAAAGAAAACAAGAGTTTACTCACTGCATTTTCTGAATATGCAAAGATGTCTGGTAGAAAGAGAAATTCTGTTAGAAACTATTATTATCAAGAGCTTTCTGAATTACAAAATAACAAGAATCGAGCGTTGAAGTTGGGAATTAACATTAAAAATCATATTGTCAATGAGTCTGTGTTATTTTCTAGCAAAGAAACAAAAGAGATATTGACAAAAATTATAAAATTAAATAGTGAAGGCTATTCAATTAGAAAGGCTTGTTTAACTTTAGCAAATAATGATGTAAATATGATGGTTAGATATCAAAACAAATATAGAAGCGTTTTAAAGACCAATCCAAAGCTGATTGAAGATATCAAAAAGGATTTGAATATAACAAGCACTTCAACTTTAAAAGAAAATTTTGAAAAAGCAGATTGCAATAATTTAATTTATTTTAAAAAACAAGAACCTAAAGTTGTTTCAGAAAAAGATATCAATGCTCTATTTTTAGGGCTTATCAAATTGGTCAAAAAATCCGCTGCTGAAAGCGTTGAAAAGAAACTTATTTCAGAATTAGATTTTGCCAATTCAACACTCAGAAAAACTTTAGTCAAACTTTCCAAAACGGAACAAGATTTAAAAGATATTGAAAAATTGAACGAAAACTTTAAAATAGATAATGAAAAATTAAGGCTAGAAAACGCCTATTTGCGTTCTGAAATTGCAAATTTATTAAACAAGCCAAAACAACAAAAACAAAAGACATTATCAGAATTTATATCTGAAATAAAGCAAAAACAAAATAAGCAAGCAAATTAAAAAAACAGTTTTTAAAACTGTTTTTTAATTTAACATTCTAACTGGCAAAATCAAGAACGTGTATTTATCTGAATCTATAGGATTTATGATGCAAGGATTTGTTGAATTGTTAAATGAAATTTTAATAAATTCATCAGTTATATTTCTTGCACATTCTGTGAAATATCTTGCGTTGAAAGCAATTTTTAAATCTTTTCCTTTAAAAGAAACATTTACATTTTCACAAATTGTTCCTATATCTGAATTTGATGTGATAACCAAACTATTTTCTTTGATATCAAATTTAACAAGGTTGCTTTGACCAATTTTTGAAAGCAATGATGCTCTGTCTAACGCGTCTTCAAATTGATTTTTATTGATAACAATAGTCGTTTCAAAATTTTGTGGAATAATTTGCTTGTAGTTTAAGAAATCTCCATCTAATAATCTTGTTGTAACTTTTGTTTCATTCAAATCGACCATCAAATAATTCTTTTGAATATAGATGTTTATGATTTCATCACCATCACCCAAAAGTTTGCTAATTTCAGATAAACTTTTTGCTGGAACGATAACATTTGCTGTGATATTTGTAAACTTAATTGGATTTTTGCAAAGTGCTAATCTGTATCCATCAAGTGCAACTGCTGTTATTTGGTCATTAGATATTTCAAATAACACACCTTTTAAAATTGGACGAGTGTCATCAGTTGCAACTGCAAAAATTGTTTTTTGAATTAAATTTTTGAGTTCTGTTTCCGTCATAGCAAAGTATTCATTTGAATCAACTTTGTTAAAACTTGGATATTCAAGTGAATTGTAACATTGAACAACACCTTCACTATCTGTGTATTTTATTTTAAGTTGATTTTTCTCATTTGTTGAAAGCTCAATTTTTTCTTTTGTTAATTTTCTAACAAACTCTGTAAAAAATCTGCCTGGAACAACAGTTTCACCTTCGACTTTAACTTCCGCTTTGATTTTCTTTTCAATGGAAAGTTCTTGGTCTGTTGCGCTAACTATAACATAATCGTTATCCGCAACAATTTTAATACCTTCCAAAATTGGATTTGTTGTTCTATAAGCAATCGCTCTAGAAACTTTAATAACTGCTTCTGATAAATCTAATCCATCACATACTAATTGCATAAATTTTCTCCTATAATATATATTTATATTAGTATAACATAAATA
>URAC01000022.1 GCA_900545735.1 uncultured Bacillota bacterium
CTCGTGGGCTCGGAGATGTGTATAAGAGACAGGTATAAATGAATAGGGTATGCATAAAAGGTTATATTTATAAATTTTATTTGTATGATAATACACATTGCTTATTTTTATAAAAAATTCATTGAATAAATATGCAAAAATCGCTTGCATAATTATAAATTTTATTGTATAATCATTAAAAATCAGATAAATGAGCGTGAATATTTATGAATTTATAATTATTCATAAACGGCTACATCGCCCTGTTTACCGATGATGTAGGGATTTTAATTGTTGTGAAATCTCAAAAATTAAAAATCTGGCGAAGGAGAAGAAATGGCAAGGTCAGTTAGGCAATCAAAAATATTAGAACTTATATCAACTCGTGAAATTGAAACTCAAGACGAATTGGTTGCTTTGCTTCGTGAAGCAAAGTTTGACATCACGCAAGCAACAATATCAAGGGATATTAAGGAACTTGGGCTTATTAAAATCTTAAGTGCAGATTCAGGCAAATATAAATATGCTATTGTCGAAAGCGGTGAACAAGCAGTTTCAAACAAATACATATCTATTTTTAAAGAAGCGGTCATTTCAATTCGCCCTGCTCAAAATTTAGTTGTGCTTAAAACTATTAAATCAATGGCAGGTGCTATTTGTGGTTTAATAGATAAATTAAATTTAGATGGCGTTTTGGGCTCTGTTGCTGGAGATGACACTGTTATGATTATTTTCCCAACATCTTCAAACGCTGAAGAAAGTGCAAAGTCGATTAATAAAATGATTGGGATTTAATATGGTCGAAAAATTAAAAATTAATAATTTTGCTTTAATTAAGTCGTTAGAGATTGATTTTTCTAATGGCTTTAATGTTTTGATAGGTGAAACTGGTGCGGGCAAGAGCATAATTTTGTCTGCGCTTAATTTTGTGTTGGGTGGAAAGGCGGACAAAGCGATTATTCGTTCTGGCGAAGAAGTGGCAAAAGTAAGTGCCGTATTCTCCTGCGATAGCGTTAAATTAAACAATCTATTTGAGCAATTTGGCATTGAAAAGAGCGATGAGTTGTTGATAACTCGCTCATATAACACGCAAGGCAAAAATGATGTTAGAATAAATGGTGAGATGGCAACGGTTGGAATGTTAAAAGAATTTGGGGCGTTGCTTGTTGATAGTTATAATCAAAATGAACAAGTGGAAATGACTAAAACAAAAAATCATATTAGAATTTTAGATAGTTATAAGCCACAAACAATAAATGTTTTTAAAAGCAAGTTGATGCCGCTCATTGAAGAAATCAATAGCATTGATGCGGAAATAAAAAAACTTGGTGGAAATGGCGAAAATCGTGCTAGAAGAATAGATATATTGAATTATCAAATTCAAGAAATTGAAGATGCAGCGTTAAAAGAAGGAGAGGAAGAGGAATTATCAGACACCTTGGCGAGAATTTCGCAGTCAGAAAAGGTTTTAAATGCGATTTCTGAACTTGAAAATGTTTTGTCCGGTGAAGATTATTCTTTGATTTCTTCATTGTCGGCAGCAAAAAATAAAATGATAGGGCTAGCAAGCATTGATGAGCAACTTGCAGATATTTCAGATAGATTGTCATCATCAGTAATTGAACTTGAAGATATTTCAGAAAGTTTGTCAAGCATCTATGAGAAATTTAGTTTTGATGAAAACAAAATCAATTCTTTGATTGCAAGGCGTGATGAAATAGACGGCTTAAAGCATAAATATGGCAAAGATTATAGCGAAATTATGCAATATTTAATGAGTTCCAAACAAGAACTTGATTTGCTTTCAAATGCGGAAGAAAAATTGTTTGAGTTATCTAATAAAAGAGCGGAAATTAAAGAACAGATTTTTAAACTTTCTAAAAAATTGTCAAATCAAAGAAAAGAAAACGCTAAAGAGATTGAAAAACTTTTGGAAAATGGCTTAAAAGAAGTTGGCATTAAAAATAGTAAGTTTAAAATTTGCTTCGCAAATGAACCTGTTTTTGATGAGTTTGAAACATTTTCTGAAGAAGGCTTTGATGTGGTTGAATTTATGTTTTCCGCAAACCTTGGGGAGGAATTAAAGCCGCTTTTAAAGACGATTTCAGGCGGTGAAATGAGCCGTTTTATGCTTGTGCTTAAAAATATACTTGCTGAAACTGGCGGAGCGCAGACGATTGTGTTTGATGAGATAGATAGCGGCATTTCAGGACAAATTGCAGATGAGGTTGCACTTAAAATTGAAAGTTTATCCAAGAATTATCAAATAATTTGCATAACACATCTTCCTCAAGTGGCTGCAAAAGGGGATAATTTCATTCACGTGTTTAAAGAAACAGTTGATGGCAGAACAGAATCAAAATGTGAAATTTTAACTGATGAGCAAATAATCAAACAAATTGCGATAACCGCTAGCGGAAATGTTACAGATGCATCAATTCAATATGCGAAAGAATTAAGAGCTGGCAAAAAATAATTATAAATACTTAGAATATTTATGGGCAAATCTTCAAAAACTAATTCTAGTTTGGAGAAGATATGAAGAAGAGTTTGCAAAGGATAATATTTCTAAGTATTTTTTTATTGTTAGTTTTTGCAATCATTGTTGTTGCTCAATCTTGGGAAGTTTTTTCACTCAAAGACGATATGTTTGTAACATATTCCGATATTGAAAATATCAACAAAGAAAAGACTTTTGGAAGTTTTGTTTCCGCTGGAATTGACGATAAAGTTGTGCAAGTTGGCAACGAAAAGATGACGATATCAAAGCTGATTTTCAAATTATTTGGCTTCATTCCTATTAGAGAAATCAATGTTGAAGTTTCAGATGGCAAATCTCTTTATTTAGGTGGGACGCCAATAGGTTTTGCTATTGATATCGATGGACTTTTAATTATGGGAAGCACAGCGATAGAATCATCTAATGGCAATGTTGATGTTATGGAAGAAGCAGGATTAAAAGTCGGCGACATAATAACAGAAATTAATGGCAGTAAGGTGTCGGATTTAAAAGATGTTGCAAACATAATTGATGACAAAAAATATAACGGCGAGCCATTAAAGATAACGGCGATAAGAAAAAATCAAAAATTTAGCACAGAATTGAAGCCTGCTTTAGATGTCCAAAGTGGAAAATACAAGATTGGATTATGGGTCAAAAATGATGCTTCTGGCGTTGGAACTATTACATACATAGATGAACAAACAAATAAATTTGGTGCATTAGGACATCCAATCACAGATTTTGATACTGGCGTTGTTGTTCCCGCAAAGAGCGGCAAAGTCTTTAATTGCTCAGTTGTTGGGTTGTCAAAAGGTCAAAAAGGAACGCCAGGTGAGATGAAAGGCGTGTTTATGCAAGGCAAAAACAGCAAAGGAGAGATACTTAAAAACACAAATTGTGGAGTGTTTGGCGAAATTACAGACAAATCTAATGTTGTGGACTTAAACAAAAGGGCAGGCGTAGGCGGAAGACTATCAGTTAAGCCTGGAAAGGCGACTTTGGTCAGTTCCATAACAGGAGTTTCGGAAAACTATGAAATTGAGATTATCAAGGCAAATTATCAACCTAAAACAAGCGATAAAAGCTTTGTTTTTAGAGTAACTGATGAAAGGCTTTTAGATTTGACAGGAGGAATAATTCAAGGAATGAGCGGCAGCCCAATAATGCAAAATGGCAAGATTATTGGCGCAGTAACCCACGTTTTTGTAACTGACCCTACAAAAGGTTATGGTATTTACATAGATTGGATGTTGGAAGAAAGCGAAAGCGCTTAACTTATGCTAATTATGTCGATTTTTAGTTATTTTTGAAATGA
Organism: uncultured Bacillota bacterium; assembly: GCA_900545735.1. Taxonomy (GTDB): domain Bacteria; phylum Bacillota; class Clostridia; order Christensenellales; family UBA1242; genus UMGS687. The sequence continues at coordinate 3,798 of URAC01000022.1, forward strand.
ATAGCGAATATATTACAGCATGAGAAATGGCAAGTTTTTATGTTCGACAAATGGCCTTAAATATTCGCTGATTGAAGGTTTTAAAAATAATAAAAAAACTTGTTTTTTGCTTATCATTGTTGCATTTATAGGCATTTTAACTGGCGTTTTTACGGCTATAAACTTTTGCAATGGAGCAACTTTAATCAATTTTAATGATTTTTCATTATGTCGATATCTAAATGGCGAATTGGGCACTTTGGAGTTGTTCTTTTCAAGATTTCTTAGTTATACTGTTGTAATTTTAATCGTGTCCATAACTTCATTTTCAGTATTTTTAACGCCAATCAATTTTATTTTGATTGCCTATCGCGGATATCTTTTAAGTTTAAATGTTTCAATAATGGTCATTTTATATGGCATCGGCGGCATTATGACTGGACTTTTAATCATCTTGCCTTGCCAATTATTATCATTGATTGTTATTGGAATATTCATTTGTTTGGCTAACAACAAGGCGTTTGCAAAAAGAAGATATGGTGCTTGCCATAGGCTTATTGATAAATTCTTTATCGTTTTGATAATTTTAACTATCATCAATTTGGCTGAAACTTTGATTTTAATTGTCTTTTCCAGCCGTGTAATTTTAGTAATTTAATTTTGAAAATATGCTCGAATAGGTTATAATGCTTCTAATAAAGGAAGTATATGCGAGCATTTTTATTTGTTTTATCTGGATTATCGCTTGACGGGCAGGAAGATTGCTCTCTTTTAAACTTGGATAAACATTTTAAATTGAATGTTCCAACTTTGCGAAAATTGGGGCTTTTTAAGTGTGCAGGAGAAAAAGAAGAGTTCTTAACATCAATCGCTAGTTATGGAGATATAAACACAAACAAATTTAATATTATCAAGCAAATATCTCAAATTATGGAAGATGATTCAAAAGAAGATTTTGACACATTTTCAACAGAGATTCCAGAAAGCGTTATGGAAAAAATAAAGCAAATTTTTAGGTGCAAGCCAATTTATGGCAAGCGTGGAGATTTTCAATCGGCAGTGAAAGAATGTGGTGCAAGTGCAAAAAATTATAGTTGCCCAATCGTGTATACAAAAGAAAATGAAAGCGTTTTAAAGATTGCAGTTCACGAAAAATGCTATAAGGAAAAAGAATTTTTTGACTTAGTCCAAATTGTGTTTAATGAAATTAAAGATTACAATATTCAAACAGTTGAAGGCAAAATTTTTGCTGGAGATTTAACTTTTTATAAAACTCAACATAATAAAGTGTTTAAAAAGGTTGCTTGCAATTCTAAATTGTTGCAAAACTTAAAAAATAAAGGATATCAATGTGTTGGCGTTGGGAAAATTCAAGACTTTATTGATGTTTCTTGCTTTGACGAAAACTATCCAAGCAAAACGGACGGGCTTTCAATAAAGACATTAGAAAAGTTGGCTAGAAAGGAAGGTAATTTGTTTGCTTTTGCCTACTTAACAGATTTTGAAAAAATTCATTCTAGCCACGGAGATATGCTAGGGGCTAGGCTATGTTTGGAAGAGATAGACCATTGCTTAGAATATTTGATAAATTGTTTGGAAATAGACGACATATTGCTTATAACATCAACTTATAATGGCGAAAACAATGTAAATGTTCCTTTGATGGTTTATGAGAAGTCAAACATTGAAAATTCTTCTAATTTAGGGGAGTTTAGCGATTTCAAAGTTGTTAATGACATAATAAAGCAACATTTAAAGTTGTAAAAATAAATTTAAAGTGATATACTAAGTCGCATTTTAAGGAGAAACTATGACAGAACAAGAAAAAATTGCAAATTTGCTTTATCCAGATTGTAAATATTCAGTTGAAGAAATTGAAAAAAAATATCCTAAAAGACAAATTCCTGCTGGAGCGGAAGTAACTCGTATCGCGCCAAGCCCAACAGGCTTTTTGCATATTGGAACAGCATATATTGCGTTGATAGATAAACTTATCGCAGGCGAAAATGGCGTGTTTTATTTTAGATTGGAAGACACTGATAAAAAACGCGAAGTGGAAAATTCAGGCGACATTGCTTATGATATGCTTTGCAAGTTTGATATTAAGCCAACTGAAGGCTTTACAGGCGAAAATAGGCCAGAAATAGGCATTTATGGACCATATAGGCAAAGCGATAGAAAGGAAATTTATGAAGCTTTCGCAAAATATCTTGTAGAAAATGGAAAAGCTTTCCCTTGTTTTTGTAAAAAGACAGAAAGTATAGCAGAAATTAAAGAGCGTAGAGAAAAAGAACTTGAAGAAAAAGAGGACTTGGAAAGCAAAGATATTTGCCGCAATTTGACTTATGAACAAATTAAAGAAAAGATTGAGGCGGGAGAAAAGTTTGCTTTAAGATTGAAAAGCTCTGGAGATGCAAATAAAATAATCAAATTTACGGACCTAGCAAAAGGTGAGAGAGAGATTAGAGAGAATGATAAAGACATCGTTTTAGTAAAAAGTGATGGAATTCCAGTTTATTCTTTTGCTCACGCCATTGACGACCATTTTATGGGCACAACTGTTGTTGTCCGTGGGGAAGAATGGTTTCCATCACTTGCAGCGCACTTAGAACTCTTTGACGCATTGGGCTTTGAGCACATAAAATATCTTCACGCACCAGTACTATGCAAACTTGATGAGAATGGAAATAAGAGAAAACTTTCAAAACGCAAAGACCCTGAAGCGGACGCTAGATATTTTGTTAAAATTGGCGTGCCAGTAGAGAGTATTTTGGAGTATTTAACTAATTTAATTAATTCAGATTTTGAAATTTGGAGAAATCAAAATCCAAACGCAAAATTATGCGAATTTCCCTTTAAAATAAGCAAGATTGGCACAAATAATCCAATGTTTGATTTGGTCAAATTATGCGATGTTTCTAAGTCTGTTATATCAAAAATGACAGCTGATGAAGTTTATGAAAAATGTTTGGATTGGGCTAAAGAATTTGATGCAGATTTTGCACAATATTTAACATCAAATGAGTGCTATGCAAAACAAGTTTTTGCTATTGATAGGTACTGTGCAAAGCCTAGAAAAGACATTGCTATGTGGAGCGAAGTCAAGAATTATTTTTCATATATGTTTAAACCATATTTTGATGAAAAGAATTTATCAACTTATGAGATTGAAGATAATGGCGAGTTTAAAAGAAAATTGAAACTTGTTTTAAATGCATATCAAAATGTTTATAGGGAGTATGAAGACAAGCAAAATTGGTTTGATGATATAAAAACAATGTCAAGCAAGTTAGGTTTTGCAACTGATAATAAACTTTATAAACAAAATCCTGAAAATTATGAAGGAAATGTTGCTGATGTATGTATGTTTATTAGGTTAGCAATAACTGGAAGAAAAAATTCTCCTGATTTGTTTGAAATTTGTAAAATTTTAGGCGTTGAAGAAGTTAAAAATAGACTTATAAATTTGGTATCATTAATTTAATATTTTTGTCAATAATTATACGAGTATGGCTATGGAAGAGAATATTATTATAAAAGGCGCAAGAGAAAACAATTTAAAAAATGTCAACTTAACAATTCCACGCAATAAATTGGTGGTATTTACAGGCGTGTCAGGTAGTGGTAAATCTACTATGGCATTTGACACAATATTTGCGGAAGGACAAAGGCGATATATCGAGTCGCTTTCTTCCTATGCAAGAATGTTTTTAGGGCAGAGCCAAAAGCCAGATTGCGATACTATTGAAGGCTTATCGCCATCTATTTCTATTGACCAAAAAACTACAAATCATAATCCGCGTTCAACAGTTGGAACGATAACAGAAATTTATGATTATTTTAGATTGTTGTTTTCTAGGGTTGGTACGCCATATTGTCCAAATTGCAACAAACCTATTCAAAGGCAGTCGATAGACCAAATTGTTGATAAAGTTATGTCTTATGAAGAAGGGCGTAAAATTCTCATTTTAGCGCCAGTTGTTCGTGCTCAAAAGGGTGCTTGGCAAAAACTTTTTGATAGTTTAAGGCGTAGCGGATATGGTCGTGTAATCATTGATGGAAATCAATATACTCTTGATGAAGAAATCACTTTGGATAAAAATTTAAGGCACGATATTAATGTCGTTGTGGATAGATTGGTTATTCACGAAGATATAGTATCAAGGCTAACCGAAAGCTTGGAAACAGCATTAAAACTTGCAGAAGGTTTGACTATTGTTGAAAAATTGCCTTTAAACGATGGCGAAGAGAGTGAAGAAGAAACATTCAGCATAAATTTTGCTTGTCCAGATTGCGGATATACATTGGAAGAAATCACTCCAAGAATCTTTAGTTTTAATAATCCTTATGGTGCTTGTGAAGAATGTTCTGGACTTGGCTATACAATGGATATAGATGAAAGTTTGGTGCTAAAAAACGCTCATTTATCAATAAATCAAGGGGCTTTAAATGTAACGGGTTGGAGCATTGACACAGGTGCTATTGCATCATTATATTTAAAAAAACTTGCCGCTTTGTATGACATTGATATGAACAAACCGCTCAACGAATTGCCTCGTGAACAGTTAGACATATTACTATATGGAACAAAAGACAAGATTGAAATTGATTTGAAAAACAGTAAGTTTGAAGGGAAAGTTAATAGGACTTTTGAAGGCTTAATCAACAATTTAAAGAGAAGATATAAGGAAACAACTAGCGAGTTTATCAAATTTGAAATTGGCAAGTTGATGCGTGAACAAACTTGTAAGAAATGCCACGGCAAAAGGTTAAATATTAAGGCTTTGTCTGTAAAAATTGACGGAAAAGATATTGATCAAATGTGTCAGATGAGCGCGGAAGACCTATTGGAATATATAAACAACTTGAAATTCGAAGACAAAGAAAAGTCGGAGATTGCAGAAAGCATTTTAAAAGAAATCAAGGCGAGATTAGGCTTTTTAGTTGATGTTGGCTTGAATTATTTAACCCTTTCTAGAAGTGCAGAAACGCTGTCGGGCGGAGAATCGCAAAGAATAAGGCTTGCAACTCAAATTGGAAGCGGTCTTGTTGGCGTCTTATATATTCTTGACGAGCCAAGCATTGGTTTACATCAACGCGACAATGAAAAATTGTTGGGAACGCTTAAAAGATTGCGAGATTTGGGAAACACTCTCATTGTTGTTGAACACGATGAAGACACAATTCGAAGTGCCGACCATATAGTAGATTTTGGCCCATTTGCTGGAGTTCACGGCGGAGAAGTTGTAGCTCAAGGCTCTTTGCAAGACATTATAAGCAATAAAAACTCAATCACAGGGGCATATCTTAGCGGAAAAGAGAAAATTAAAGTTCCAAAGATAAGAAGAGAATGCAAAAATGGCTTTTTAAAGATTAAAGGCGCGCAGTTGCACAATTTAAAAAATATCAATGTTGAAATTCCTATTGGAGTGTTTACTTGCATCACTGGCGTTTCAGGAAGCGGAAAAAGCAGTTTAATAAATGGCATTTTATATCCTTATCTTGCCACAAAACTCAATCGTGCTAATGCGGAACTCCCAAAAGTTAAAGACATTGAAAATATCGACCTTTTAGATAAGGTGATTTTGATAGACCAAGCACCAATCGGAAGAACGCCAAGAAGCAATCCTGCAACTTACACTGGCGTGTTTACACAAATTAGGGAGTTGTTTGCTTTAACTCCAGACGCCAAAGAACGCGGATATTCTGCTGGCAGATTTAGTTTTAATGTTAAAGGCGGAAGATGTGAAGCGTGCGAAGGTGCTGGCTTTAAAGAAATTGAAATGTACTTTTTGCCAGACATCACTGTTCCTTGTGAAGTGTGCAAGGGAAAAAGATTTAATCGCGAAACATTGGAAGTTAAATATAAGGGCAAGTCAATTTCTGATGTGTTAGATATGACAGTCGAAGAAGCTTTAGAATTTTTCCAAAATCAAATAGCAATTGCAAATAAATTGCAAGCGCTTTATGATGTTGGGCTTGGCTATATCAAGTTAGGACAATCAGCCACAACGCTGTCAGGTGGAGAAGCACAAAGGGTTAAACTTGCAACAGAACTTGCTAAAAAGGGCACTGGAAAAACTATATATATTATGGACGAGCCAACAACTGGGCTTCATATGTATGATGTTCATAAGTTAATAAAGATTTTGAATAGGCTTGTTGAAGCAGGAAACACCGTTGTTGTTATTGAACATAATTTAGATGTCATAAAATGTGCAGATTACATCATTGATTTAGGTCCAGAAGGGGGAGATAAGGGCGGAAAAGTTGTCGCCATAGGAACTCCTGAACAAGTGTGCAAATGTAAAAATAGCTACACTGGCAAATTTTTAAAAGATATGTTAAATAAAGGCTAAATTTAAAGCCTTTATTTTTTTAATCTAAAAATAGCATAAATGAGTGCACTCAAAAATATATTTAATTATGAGAAAGCGGATATTTCGACAAAATGTGCGGAATTACTGCTAAATCTAACAATATATGCCGAATGCAATTTTTTTGCGTTTGTTATATTTAAAAGCGAGGAGTGAATGCATTTCTATGTTGTGAAATTAAGAACTATTTGTATTTGTTTAGTGATTATTATCGTGTCAATTTTGCTGTCAGTCAGCATTGATGGTGTCAACGCCGCACAAGTATATTTTGGATATGCCAATCGCAAGGTGCCAATCTATTATGTGCAGACGGAAGAAAAGCAAGTTGCTATATCATTCGATGCTGCGTGGGGTGCAGACAAAACTGAAGGTATTATGAAAATTTTAAAAGAATATAATGCCGGCGGAACATTTTTCTTAGTAGGTTTTTGGACGGATAAATATGCTGACATCGTCAAAAAAATCGATGAAAATGGATTTGAAATAGGCACTCATTCAAACACGCACCCAGATATGGTCAAACTTTCGGCTGAACAAATCAAGCAGGAATTGGAAACATCTATTAAGTTGATTACAGATATAACTGGAAAAGATGTCAAATTGTTTAGAGCGCCTTTTGGTTCATACAACAACACGCTTTTAGATACTGCTGAAAGTATGGGGCTTAAAACAATCCAGTGGGACGTTGATACGCTTGATTGGAAAGGGCTTTCAGGTGAAGAAATTTGCCAAAGGGTTTTATCCAAAGTTAGAAATGGCTCAATTATTCTTTGTCACAACAACTCTGACCATATTTTAGAGGCTTTGCCACTTGTGTTGGACAGATTGCAAAAACAAGGTTATAAAATCACTTGCATAGGAGATTTAATCTATCAAGAAAACTATGAAATTGATAGAAATGGAATGCAAATATCGCTCAATAAGGCTGAAAGTGAAGCCACATAATTGGAGGAAAAATTAAATGAACTATGAACTAATGAACAACAACAAAGTATTTTTAAGTGGAAGGGTGGAAAGTGAACCGGAATTTAGCCACGAAACTTTTGGTGAGGGGTTTTATGAAGTCAAACTTGCCGTTCCAAGATTATCTGAACATTTGGATATAATTCCAGTTACTGTTTCAGAAAAATTGCTAGCAAAAGATGCTTTTAAAGTGGGCAATTTTGTGGCAATTAAAGGTCAATTTCGTTCATATAACAAAATTGTTGATGAAAAAAGCAGACTTATGCTAACAGTTTTTGTTAGAGAGTTAATCGAAGTTGATGATACAATGAATCCTAATATTATTGAAATTGAAGGCTTTATTTGCAAGCCGCCAGTTTATAGAACAACGCCATTTAAACGCGAGATTTGCGATGTTTTGGTCGCTGTAAATAGGGCGTATAACAAATCCGACTATTTGCCTTGCATCGCTTGGGGAAGAAATGCGAGATTTATCAAAGATACTGAAGTTGGCACAAAAGTGTCTATCGTAGGTCGCATTCAAAGCAGAGAATATCAAAAGAAAATAAATGATGACGAATATGAAACAAAAACTGCTTATGAAATTTCAGTTAATAAAATTCAAATTAGCGGTGCGGAAAGTGAAGAAACTGATACAAATGTTAATCTAGTTGAACATTAATACATTTTTGTTTTGAATTTCTCCATAATTATTGTAAAATAATTAAGAGGGGGAAAAATTATGAGTAAAACAAAAATTATATGGTTATCTATTGCCGGGGCTTTGGTTGTGGCGACTGCACTGGCTTTAACTTTTTATTTTACACTTAGGCCAGCAGCGGAAATCATTGATGTAAATTTATCCGTTTCACAAGTAGGGCAAGAGCAAAGCGTTTTGGTGGAATGGGAAACATCAACAAATGTTGACCAAGTTGTAATTAATGTAAAGGATTCTAAAAATGTAATTAAAGAATCTCAAACAATTAATTCACCATCTTTAATTGCAAAAGGAAATGCAACAGTTAATGCAAGTTATGGCAAACAAATTGTTGAAGTTGTGGTAAAAAAGAATAATGGCGCAACATCTTCAAAATCTCAAAGCGTTGACGTTTTTGCTGATGAATATGTAATTGCTCCACTTGTTGCCACTATGCCAGTTACTTTCTTTTCGCTGAACTTAAAGGAATACACAAATAATTATTCAATTCCAACTTTTGTTTGGCTTCAAAGGGGCGGAGCGTGGGATTATTCAAATTTGCACGAAAATGTCTATTTGATGCCTATGGGTGAATATAGCGAAATGTCCACTTATACAGACCCAGTTAAGATGTATGAAGAAACAAGCAAGTGGGTAAAAGAACTTTATGAAATCAATCCAAATTCAAAGTTCCATTTGTATTATAACGATTATCACCCTTGGGGTTGGATGCAAGCAACAGTTGCAAACAATATTCCAACTGAAAATTATGATGTAACATTGCTATCAGATGGCACTGGTTCATATTATGCTTTTTCAAAATATATGTGCCAATCAAATTCTGACGAATTGTTTGCCCAAATGTGTGAAAAATATAATAAATTAAAAGAACAAATTTCTGCGAAAGGCTCTTACACTCACTATGATACGAATGTTGAAATTGACACTTCTGAACTTAGACACTACATCTTTTGTATGCTAACAGAAGAGTCAAATGTAAAATTGGTTTTAGCTAGAGATTTCGTTAAAAACGATATGCCAAAAGACAACCCTATGAGAGAAACATTTTTAGGCTTGATTGCGAACGCGGAAAATCCAAATAGACCAATCAATGTATATAGCCTTTATAGCCTTTTAAATAACTTGTCAAGCGATGAAAAGGTTGAACTTAAAAGTTTGTATAAGTTCAGCGATAATATGTTTGAAAAAGCAAATGAAGAAGGCAAGAAAATTATGGTCATTTTAGGAACTAGAACCGATTTGGAAACCAATTTTGACTATTTAGTTAAAGCAACAATGGCTTATTACGGCGATGAATATGTTTATTACTATAAAGGCCATCCAGGAACTCCAACTCAAATGGATAGTGCAAAGATGGAAAGGTTAAATAATCTTGGATTAATTGATGTAGATTCCACAATTTCTGCTGAACTTATCTTCTTCTTTAATCCAGAAATCTACGCAACTGGTTATAGTTCGACAACTTATGTTAGTTTGACAGACGAACAAGTTAAGGGTATATGGAATGTAAAATTGTCCAATGTCAACACGGAATATAAAGAAAAAGTGGATTACACAATAACAAAATTAAGTGAAAGCGACTCAGTTTATGGCTCACTTGCAGTAAATAGTAATTGCTTCTTATTTGAGTTTAAAGACACAACAAATTATGATTGTGCAGTGTATGATGCCGAAGCAAATTTAATTAGATATTATAAAAATAAGGGCAGCGAATTTGAAGAAGTAAACGCTTAGCAAAAATTAAAAAATATTGTCAAAAATCATTGACAATATTTTTTTTATATGCTATATTAGCGCAGTAAAAACATTACATAAGCGGATGTGGTGGAATGGTAGACACGCTTGTTTAAGGGGCAAGTGAGAAATCGTGTGGGTTCAAGTCCCGCCATCCGCACCAAGAAAAAAAAGAGAGTGCCTTTGGCAGTCTCTCTTTTTTTTCTGCGTG
>URAC01000023.1 GCA_900545735.1 uncultured Bacillota bacterium
TATCGTCGGCAGCGTCAGATGTGTATAAGAGACAGATATGGAACAAAGATATTTATTATTGAATGAACGCTCAAAAAGGGAAATTTTAAATTATTTGCCAAGTTGCAACGAAACTGAAAAATTGGCGGATTTTTTCCAAGTATTTTCAGATGCAACAAGATTAAAAATCATTTCTTGTTTAGCAATGTGCGATATGTGCGTCAATGATTTGTCCACTTTGCTGAAAATAAATCAAACAACAATATCTCATCAATTAAAATATTTAAAAAGCCAGCATTTAATCTCTTGTAAAAGAAATGGCAAAATCATTGTATATTCGCTCACAAATCAAAAGACAAACGAACTAATGCTATCCGCTGTTAATGCAATATAAATGTTCATCATCTTAGTATTAATCTTGACTGCGTAAAAAAAACACATCAAACGATGTGTTTTTTATTAATTTTTCTTAGATTTAACTCTTCTTTTGATGTTTATCTTTTCCCAAAGATATGGAGTTAAATAGAATGTTGTGAGCGCTGAGAAAACAACGCCAATCAATGCTGGAATTGCAAATGCTCTAAGTTGTAATGTTCCAAGGCCTGCAAGAAGAATCAAAGCGATAACGCAAACTATGCTGATTACAACTAATGGGCTAAAGATTTCTCTCAATGTTAAATTTGCAATTTCAACCCTTGTTTTATCTTTTAAGTTTTCGTCTTTAACATTTTGTTTTGCTTGTTTAAAGAACAATAATTTAAACAAACTAGACAAAACAAAGACAAACACAAATGCTGCAGTTATTGAGAAATTGATAGGTATTCTGCAAATTATAACCATTGATAATAAAATGACTAAATCTAATAAAATTGATACCAAATAGTTTATTGCTGTTGACAAGTCATATCTGAAGATTGCTGCAAGTGCCAAAACTACAATAGCAACTGACAAAGCAACTGCTGCCATTTTTGTTCCATAAATTGCTGTGCCATCAACGGTTACTGCTTTAACATAATTTTTTTGAACAAGGTCTTCTGCATTATAACCAAATTCTGCATTTATAGCATTTTTAACAGCTTCATTTTTTGCTGTATCTTTACTTAAAATCTTAACAACGACTGCATCGCCGAACGCTGTTTCTTCAAGTTGATATGATGAAACTTCCAAGTTGTTTGATTTTAAAATTTCATCAATCTTATTGCAAGTCTCATTATATTTACCTTCGTCTTGAACGCCATCAACGACCACAGTTAGAACTGTTCCGCCCGCGTATTCAAAATCTAACCTAATTCCTAAAAATGCAACAATGAATATTGCTGAAACAAGCACAGCGATTAAAACTGCCAAGTAATATTTCATATGTGATAAAAAGTTTACTTTTGATGCGCTAACTTTTTTAGCGAGAGATAAATTAGCCAATTTCATCTATGCCTTCCTCCCTTTTTAAATTAACTCTTTTTTCATTCGTTTTGTTATATACAACGTGGCAATCAACAAGTGATTTTGAAATAACCAATGAAACAACCACGCTCAATAAACAACCAACAAGTAATGCTATTGCAAAAGTTTTAAGTGCTGCTGTTCCAATGAAATAGCAAAGCAAACTTGTAACAAACGCAACAACTGTAAAGTCAACAACCAATCCATAAGACTTCTTATAACCAGCTTTAACTGCTGCTGGAATTTTCTTGCCTTTTGCATATTCTTCCTTAACTTTTTCCATAGGAATGATATTTGATGCTGCAAACAACAAGAATGAAAGCAATACGCCAGCAACGCCCGCAATAGAGATTTCAAATAATGTGATTGTTTGTAATAAGAACAACATCAATCCAACATATAACAATGTTGAAAGGCTAAGCATAAGCCCAAATTCTCTATATCTTACAACATAGAAGATTACAACTGCTACAATCAATGCTAAAAGTGCGATTGATGTTAAAAGAAGTGCACTTCTTCCCATTGAAGGGCCTATTGTGTTTACTTGATTTCCAACAGTGTTTAATGTAAGTGGTGTGCTTCCGCAATACATTTGAATTGCAAGTTCTTCAGCATAATTTTGGCTCATTGAAGAACTTGAAATAAACATAAATCCATCTTCTATCTTTTCAGAAATAGAAATTGAGAAGAATGCTGATTCGCTATCACCTCTAAACATATACAATGTAACTGCGCTGTTAGCTGCGTTTGAAGTTTTGTCTGCAAGAACTGCTTTTGCTGTATCGTCAAAAGCAATATATGCACCCCATTGATAAGCATAAGAACTTGTTTGAAGTTGCGTTGCAAATGCAGCGGTAACATTTTCACCCGTTATAATTGGAGTTGCTGTTGAATCTGAAGATGTTCTGATTTTCAAAACGCCAGCGCCAATAGTTGACAACACATCGCTTGTGTCGTCTTTTGCAGGTGCTTCAATTCTTATTCCGCCATCGCTTGTTTTTGAAATAAAGGCGTTGTTGATATTTTTTGTTGACAAAATACTTTCAACTCTTTTAAAAGTGTCTTCTAACTTCGCGTTGAAATCTTCATCTGACATATCTTCTGGCCTAGTGGCTGTATAGTCTGCATACACACCGCCATCATATTCTATCCCCTTATAGATTGCTTGTGCAAAACCTACATATCTATAATTTTTTCCTGCCACATCAAAAGATATGAAAGAAAAAATTAGAGCAAGTGCTGTTATTACACTGACTAAACATAGGGTTATTACTGCTCTTTTTTTACTCATTTTCGTTTCCTTCTAATGTAAATTTCCTTTACAAGTATATAAATTTTTTTGTTTATGTCAAACATTTTTAAGCATTTGTTCAAACTCGTTTTCAGAAATGATTTTAATGCCCAAATTTTGCGCTTTAGAAAGCTTGCTTCCAGCATTTTCTCCCGCTAAAACATAATTGGTGTTTTTAGAAACGGAAGAAGACACATTAGCGCCCAAATTTGTCAATATTTCACTTGCTTCATTTCGTGAATATTTTTCCAAACTTCCAGTTAAAACAAAAGTTTTGCCGTTAAAAACGCTATTTTTAACAATGTTATCTGCTTGCTCTTCAATTTTTACGCCAACTTCTTTTAACTTTTCAATTTCAGTTAAGTTCTTATCATCTCTGAAATAATTATACACGCATTCAGCAACAACATCGCCAATATCTCTTATTGCTTGCAACTCCTCTTTTGTTGCATTCTTCAAATTTTCTAAAGTTTTGAAAACTTTTGCCAAATCTCCAGCCGTTTTCTTGCCAACATTATCAATTCCAAGTGCAAATATGAAATTGCTTAGTTTCACGTTCTTGCTCTTTTCAATAGCATCTATTAAATTTTGGGCTTTTTTGTCTTTAAAACCTTCTAAATTCGTTAATTGCTCCAATGTTAATTTGTATAGATCGCTTGGACTTCTAACACCTAATTGATTGAAAAACAATTCCGATGTTTTATCTCTATAACCTTCAATATTCATTGCATCGCGGCTTGCAAAGTGCGTCAAAGTATCTATAACTTGTTCTGGGCAATTTTCATTTTTACAAAATAAATTAGCACCTATTTCAACAAGTTTTTCACCGCAAGATGGGCAAGTTGTTGGAATTTCAATTTCCTTTGATGTTGGATATTCTTCAGCTAAGCCTAATATTTCAGGAATAACTTCATTGCTACGCCTTAAAAACACCCTAGAACCTATCTTAACGCGTTTTCGTTGAATATCTGAAGCATTGTTTAAAGTTGCGCGTTTGATTGTCGCCCCTGCAAGTTCTACCGGCTCGACTATGCCTATTGGCGTTATCTTACCCGTTCTTCCAACCTGCCAAACAACATCTTCTAGCATTGTTGATATCTCTTGCGCTTCAAATTTATACGCAATAGCCCATCTTGGGAACTTTGCTGTGTAGCCCATTTCTTCCCTATAAGCTATTTGATTTGTTTTGATAACCATTCCGTCCATCAAAATATCCAAACTTGACTTGATTTTATCAACTTCATCAATCAACTTTTCAATATTTTTGACATCTTTTTCAATATGGAAGAAATCTGAAATTTTAAAGCCATTTTCCTTTAAAAACTCAATACTTTCCTTTTGCGTTTTAAACTTTTTGCCTTCAATATAATTAATGGAATATACTATCCAATCCAAATTCCTTGATGCTGTAACCTTTGGGTCCAAATTTCTAATCGCTCCAGCAACGGCATTTCGAGCATTTTTGAGAGGTTCAGCTGCTGTTTTATTGTATTTCTCTAAGTTTGAAAGCGATATAAGCCCTTCACCTTGGACAATTAGTTTGCCTTTGAAAGGAATTTCAAGCGGAACAGATTTGATTGTTTTGACCTGTTCTGTTACATCTTCACCAACTTTCCCATTTCCTCTTGTTCCAGCACGCTTGAATAGCCCATTTTCATATTCCACAACAATGGAAAGGCCATCGAACTTATATTCCACAGAAAATTCTGCATCTGGGAAATCTTTTTTAACGCCGATAACAAAATTTTCTAATTCCTCATAAGAGTTGCATTTATCCAAACTAAACAGCGGCACATCGTGATTGAATTTCTTAAAGCCTTTTAAAATCTCTCCGCCAACACGATTTGATGGCGAATTTGGATAAACAACGCCCGTTTCACGCTCTAATGCTTGAAGTTTATCATATAGCCTGTCATACTCCACATCGGAAATCGTAGGCTTATCCAAAACATAATAATTTCGAATATGCACATTGAGTTCTTTGATAAGTTTTTGCATTTCAATTTCTTGTTCTTTATTCATATAATTGATTATAAACTTTAATAATTAAATTCAAAAGCGTTTTAACAAAAAATATTAAAAAATGCTGATTGCATAGTACTATGCAAACAATATTTTATAGTACTATGCAAAACATTAACCTCCTTTATTTAAGCACTTTCTAGCAATTTTAAAAAAAACACTTTAAAAAGCCAAAGTGTTTTTTTAATTTATAACTATCTATTGAATTTTTTATTGAATTTCTCAACTCTACCACTTGTATCAACAATTTTTTGTTTGCCAGTGAAGAATGGGTGGCATTTGTTACAAATATCAATTTTAATAACATCGCCTTCTGCTGTTGAGCCTGTTTTGAAAGTGTTTCCGCAAGCGCAAACAACATCTACTTCGTGATAGTTTGGGTGTCCGTTTTCTTTCATATTTACCTCACTAAAATTTTATTTTTAATCTTTGCTTATAAGTTTGAAATCTACTCTGCCCTTATCGTCAATTTTAAGGACTTCAACTTCAACTTCGTCACCAACTTTGACAACATCTTCAACTTTTTCAACTCTCTTCTTTGAAAGTTTTGAAATGTGAACCATACCATCTTTTCCAGGTGCGATTTCAACAAAAGCTCCAAAATTCATAATTTTAACAACTTTTCCTGAATATATCTTTCCAACTTCTAAGTCTTCAGCAATATTCAAAATAATTTGTTTTGCTTTTTCAGCCATATCTGAATCTGGTGTTGCAATGTATACAAGGCCTTCGTCTGTAATGTCAATCTTAACGCCTGTTTCTTCAATGATTTTATTAATCATCTTGCCGCCTGAGCCAATTACATCTTTTATCTTATCTGGATTGATGCTAAATGATATAATCTTAGGTGCATATTTTGAAAGTTCAGCTCTTGGTTTTTCAATAACTGCAAGCATTTTTTCCATAATATACATTCTTCCTGCTCTTGCTTGTTCAAGTGCTGTTGTTAAGATATTTTTATCGATTCCTTTGATTTTAATATCCATTTGAATTGCTGTAATTCCTTTTGATGTTCCTGTAACTTTAAAGTCCATATCACCTAAGAAATCTTCAAGACCTTGAATGTCTGAAAGAACAGCAACTTTATGGCTATTGTCATCTTTAATAAGTCCCATAGCAATGCCGGCAACTGGTGCTTTGATTGGAACGCCAGCGTCCATAAGCGCAAGGGTTGAACCGCAAGTGCTTGCCATTGATGATGAGCCGTTTGAAGATAAAACTTCACTAACAAGCCTTATAGCATAAGGAAATTCTTCTTCTGATGGAATTACTGGTTCCAACGCTCTTTCAGCAAGTGCGCCGTGTCCAATTTCCCTTCTTCCTGGGCTCTTTAAAGGCTTTGCTTCGCCAGTTGCATATCCTGGCATATTGTAATGATGCATATATCTCTTGCATTCTTCATCGTCTAAGCCTTCAAGCTTTTGCATATCTGATATTGTTCCAAGTGTTAATGTTGTTAAAACTTGTGTTTGCCCACGAGTGAAAACACCTGTTCCGTGAACTCTTGGAAGAACACCAACTTCGCACCAAATAGGCCTTATTTCTGTTGTTTTTCTGCCATCAGGTCTAACACCTTCATTCAAGATTTTAGAACGAACAGTTTCTTTTGTTATTTTGTAAATAACATCATCAATCATCTTTGTTTGTTCTGGATATTTTTCAGCAAAATGTTCGTGAATTTCTTCATCTGCTTTGTCTTGATTTGCTTGACGAACTTGTCTGTCAAATTCATCTAACGCTTTTACAATCAATGGAGTTGCAAATTCTCTAACATCTGCTTCTAAATCTGGGTCAATAACATTGTAAACAATCTTGTCATTTACAGGTTTGCCAATTTGTTCTTTTACTTTCTTTTGGAAGGCAACAATCTTCTTTATTTCTTCGTGACCGAACATAATCGCGTCTAACATTTGTTGCTCTGTTACTTCCTTAGCACCTGCTTCAACCATTAAAACGGCTTCTTCCGTTCCTGAAAGCATTAAG
This sequence comes from uncultured Bacillota bacterium, assembly GCA_900545735.1. GTDB lineage: Bacteria > Bacillota > Clostridia > Christensenellales > UBA1242 > UMGS687. The sequence goes on from URAC01000023.1 coordinate 6,716, forward strand.
TGCATTAAACTCTTTTCTCTTTGTTCTTGATTTGGGTTGATAACATATTGCCCATCAACAAGGCCAACACATACTGAACCAGTTGGTCCCATAAATGGAATGTCTGAAATTGAAAGAGCAAACGATGAACCAAGCATAGCCAAAACTTCTGGCATAACATCAGGTTCAACTGAGAGTGCTGTTGCAATAACTGTTACATCATTGTAAAAACCTTTTGGAAAAAGTGGACGAAGTGGTCTATCAATTAACCTTGATGTTAAAATAGCCTTGTCACTTGCTCTTCCTTCACGCTTTTTAAATCCCCCAGGTATTTTGCCAACAGAATACATTTTTTCTTCAAAGTCAACACTGAGTGGGAAAAAATCAATTCCTGGCCTTGGTTGCTCACTCATATTTACATTAACTAAAACTGCTGTTTCGCCGCATCTAACAAGGCAAGAGCCGCTAGATTGTTCACAAAACTTGCCAGTTTCAAATGTAACTTTTCTGCCACCAATCTCAATTTCAAAGATTTGAGCATCTTTATTACTCATATAAACTCCTTTATAAATTTTCGCATAATATGCGTTTTTTACCTCTAATTTATTGCCCTAACTTGGACTTTTAAAAACACAAAAAACTCGAAATTATCTAATTCCGAGAGATTTTTTAAGTTCACGATATGCATTGATATCTTTGCTTTCTAAATACTTCAAAAGACCTTTTCTTTGTCCAACTAATTGTAAAAGACCGCGTCTTGAATGATTATCTTTATGATTTGTTTTTAAATGTTCTGTTAAGTGGTTGATTCTGTGTGTCAATAAAGCAATTTGAACTTGTGTTGAACCAGTGTCTGTATCACTTAAACGATATTTAGCGATAATCTCTTGTTTAGTTTTTTTATCCATTTTCTACCTCCTATAAAAATACGCTTCAAACAAAGCAAGCCGTCAGAGGTAACAACTCGGCAAACCTTGCAAGAAGTACGCGAGTATAATATCATAATTAAAATAAATTGTAAAGTATTTTTTATAAAATTATTTAAGAATAATGTATTGACTTTTCGACAAAAATAGAATATTATGAAAGCATACAAAAGAATGAGGTGCAATTATGGGTCAAAAAAAGAAGAAAGATGCTAAAATCAAAGAACTTTCTCCTGAAGTTCTAAACAAAGTGAAAAATGCACTTTCCGCAGCAACAATTTCACTTTTAGGATATGACCCTAATTATGAATATAAAATTTTGCCAAGCACAAAGATGTCAGATTTGGCTGATGTGCCAGAAGATATTTTAAAATTGCAAGAAACAGCAATTTTTCTTGAACAAGAAAATGCTGATGATATGATGAAATGTAGAAAATACATTTATAAGATTGAAAAAAGAGTCATTAAAGAAGCGAAAGACAACGGCGATTATGTCCACACTCAAACATTGTTCCATTTGATTGGAAAAACTAAATATGGATATGTCCCTTCAACTCTTATCATCACAAAATATGACTGGAAAAATGACACATTCTTTAAGTCATCTTTTGTAACAAGGTTAAAAGGCGAAAAATATGTTGTTTTGCAAAGAATAGACACAAGCGGACAAGAACACGAAAACAGTTTCTTAAATTTTGAAGGCAAACTTCTTGAACCAAACGCAACTCAACGCTATATTCCAGCTGGTCAAGCTCACCAACATAAATATTCAGAACTTGTTATGAAATATCACTACAATAATTTAATGACACATAACACAGGATTAAACCCAATTCAAGCGATGTTTTATAAAAGAGCAATGAAATTGGACGCACAAAAAGAAGGGCCAATGAAAACCTGCGATGATTTGCTTGAGAAAAATATCAGTTGCCTAAACATATCTTGTATTAGAGAATGTGAAGAAAATGAATCTCTCGGCAGTTTCTATGATTATTGCCAAAAACTTGAAGCACAAATGCTCGACACTTTGAAGAAAACAGATTCAACAATAAAACCGCATTATACCCGCTTGCCTTTTTATAAAATCAAAGAAAATATCGACTATATAAGAGATAAAGACAAGCCAAAAGAGCAAGTTGAAGCAACCAAGCAAGTTGAAACTGAAACGCAAACTAAAATTGAAGAAAAATCAGAAGAAAAACCACACAAAAAACGCTATCATTTTGATGATAGCCGCGACGAATATGAACTATGGTTAAAAGGAGAAGGCAGAAAATATGAAAAATATGTTAAATGCCCTAATGACAGGGAAAAAGGTATTTAAAATCAACGAAAATTTATATAGAGTTGAAACAAACGCTGTTATAAATGAATCATTTACATTGCAAATCTTTGTAAAAAAAGAAGAAGATGTTATAAAACTTAGCGACAACAAACAAATTTTAAAATATATGAATGACTTGTATGAATTGACTTCTATAGATGTAAAAAAATGTATTAACGATATTTTAAAATTATACAATTTCAAACTTGTCAAAGGCGAAATTTTCACTGAAATCAACTCAGAAAACGAAGTTAATAAACGATTGAATGACTTTATTATGTGCGCCGCTCAACTAATAAATATGTTTATTTTCTTTGACGAACCAAAAGATTAAAAGGCTAAAAAGCCTTTTTTTAATGCAAAAAACCACACATAGATAACAGTGTGGTTTTGCCTGAGTAAAGAAGTCTTTTCCGATTATCACGGAAGATTTTTCTTTACATAATTATCTTGTGCACTTTTGCAAAATTTATACATTATTTTATTAATAATTTGCTTAATTTTATCTTTAAAAAATCAACAACAAAATTAATGTCGTTCGTTTCCAACAATGCCATTATTTGCAACAAAAAGTTATTAATAATTTCATTTTGTTTTTGATTTAATCGCATAAAATCTTCTGCTTCAAAATTATCAACATCATATTTTTTTAATTTTGCTATATTGCTTTCAATTTGGAAATTTTTATTCGGTCTCCCCTTATTTGTCAATAATACTTTTGGCTCTGTCGTCAAAATTTTATTTATCAAATCTTCTTTTTTATACCTTGCGGCATATAAAATGCCATTATTTCTAGCAATATGCCTTAATTCATAAATGCAAAGACTTTTCAAAAAACATACATATTCTTCATTATTATTCATATACTGACATTATATTGCATCATTTGATGCAATGTCAAGCGTTTTGCATCATTTGATGTAATATAATTTATATGAGTAATTTTGCAGAAAGATTGAAAGAACTGCGCATTGAAAATAATTTAAGCCAAGAGCAACTGGCTTCTAAAGTTGGATTATCTCATACCGCAATCGGTCTTTGGGAACAAAATAAAAGAACTCCTAATTTAGATGCTGTAATCAAATTGGCTAAATTTTTTAAAGTTTCAATAGATTACCTATCTGGTGAAGAATAATAACGTTGCATCAATTGATGCAACGTATTTTTTATTGCGATTATTGATGTATTGTGAAATTATGATAACTTATAAATTTAGTGAAAGATTAAAAGAGTTAAGAAAAGAAAGAAAATTAACACAATCTATGCTTGCATCTCAAGTTGGTTTAACGCATACTGCAATAGGTTTATGGGAACAAAATAAAAGAGTTCCAAACCTTGATGCAGCAATGAAATTAGCAAAATATTTTAAAGTTAGTTTAGACTATTTATCAGGTTTAGAAGATTAAAACTTTTATTGAACATTTTTGGTTTAAATTTATTATAAGATGTTTGAAATAATGAAATTTGCTGAAAGATTAAAAGAGTTAAGAAAAGATGCGAATATCAGTTCTGTGGCACTTGCAAAAATTTTAGAAGTCAGCGATACGACTATTTTAAGATGGGAAAAAGGCAAGATGTTACCTACGATTGATAAACTTTATTATTTGTCCAAGTATTTTAAAGTTTCAACTGACTATCTTTTAGGTTTGGAAGATTAAAAAAAGGCAATTATTAAATTGCCTTAAATATTGATTTTTGCTGTTTTTATGATTTCTTTTTTGATGTTTGCAACGGAGAAACCATATTTTTTATATATATCACTGCCCTTTCCGCTCTTTCCAAACTTTGTTAAGTTGATTACTTTGCCTTCGTTGCCAACATATTTATACCATATATTTTCTGCAGATGCTTCGATGGCAAATCTATATTTACATTCTTTTATAAGGGTTGAATTTTTATAACTTTCTGTTTGCCTTTCAAATTCTTCCAAACAAGGGAAAGAAACAACCGCGCATTTAACTCCAAGTTTATTAAATTCCTTTTTAACTGCCATAGCAAGTTCAACTTCGCTGCCCGTTGCATATAAAACAAATTGTGGCTTCCCGCTATCTTTTTCTAAGATATATCCGCCCCTCATTGCCTTGTTTGGTTCAATTTTTTGTTCAGTTAAATCTTGCCTTGAAAGCACCATACAAGTTGGACAAGTTGAATTTAGGGCTATATTATAGCAAGCAGTCAACTCGTGAGAATCGCAAGGTCTGCAAACATTGATGTCTGGGATAAGCCTTAATTGCGCTAACTGTTCCACTGGTTGATGAGTTGGGCCATCTTCCCCAACCATAATACTATCGTGAGTAAAGATATATACGATTGTCTGTTTCATCATTGCACTCAATCTTATTGCTGGCAACATATAATTTGAAAAGGATAAGAAAGTTGAAACAAACACTTTCAATCCGGCATACAAACTTATTCCATTTGCTATTGCTGCCATAGCGTGCTCTCTGACGCCAAATTTTATATTTCTTCCCCTTCTGTTTTGAGGGCTATAATCGTCATCTTCACCGATATGCACTTTTGTTGATGTGGCAACATCGGCTGAGCCGCAAATAAAGTTTGGATATTTATCTGCAAGCAAGTTCAAAATCAACTCATTTGCATTGCGTCCGCTTATTTTTTTATCTTTTATCTTATTGCCGACAATTTTTTCAACATCGTATGATTTGCTGTCAATAAATACTGCCAATTTTTTATAAAGTTCAGGATTGGTTTTGGAATAAAGGTTGACCTTTTTCCTCCAATCCATTTCAATCGCTTCATTGCGAATTTTACTTTGCAAGCAATGTTTTTTGACATCTTCTGGAATTTCAAAAGGTTTGCCTTCCAAAAACAATCTTTTACGCAAGAAATTCACTTCATCGCTTTTTAAAGGCATTCCGTGGATAATAGGATTATTGGCATAGTCGCTTCCATAGCCTAAAATGGTTTTAAAAATGATGATTGTTGGCTTCTCTTTTGATTGCTTTGCTTTGCTAATCGCTTTTGTTACAGTTTTATAATTATTTCCATTTTTCACATATATGACATTCCAATTTTGAGCTGCAAATTTTCTTCCCACATCTTCGGAATTAACGCTGCTCAATTTACCGTCAATTGTCATACTATTGCAGTCATAAAGCAAGATTAATTTATTGAGTTTCTGCATTCCTGCTAGGCTAATTGCCTCCAAAGCAACGCCCTCCATCAAGCAGCCATCTCCTGCAAACACATAGGTATAATTTGAAAAAATAGGGTCGTCCAAAACATTGAAACGCTCTGCCAACATTGTTTCTGCTATTGCCATACCCACGGCATTAGCAATGCCTTCTCCCAAAGGTCCAGTTGTTGTTTCTACCCCTGGTGTATTGCCAAACTCTGGATGTCCTGGAGTTTTGCTGTCATACTTCCTATAATTCATCAAATCATCTAAGGAGATGTCATAGCCGAACATATGTTCAAGCGTATAATACAACGCTGAAGCGTGCCCAGCGGACAAAATAAACCTATCTCTATTCAAAAACAAATTGTCATTAGTGCTAAAAACATAATGGTCTTTAAAAAGCGCATATAAGATTGTGGCTGCACTCAATGCTACTCCTGTATGACCTGACCCAGCATTAGAAATTGTTTCACTAGCGATACATCTAGCAACATTTATACTTTTATTATCAATTTTCACAATATAACTCCTTAAAAATTAATTAAACTTGTTAATTAATTCTTCCAAACAAGCATCAATATTATTTATATCACAATTTATCACTATATCACAATTTTTTTTCAAAAATTTATCTTCTTCATTAAAAGTCAGTTCATTTAGAACTATTTCCGTTTCAAATTCTGGCTTTAAAAGTTGATTTACATCTTTTAAATTTGACTTGTTAAACGATGCATAGACTTTTATGTTATCAGAAGATATGGATTTTAAGTTAGCAATAAAAGTGTCTATTTTTATAGACATCACCGTTTTTTCATAATCATTTAGACTTTTAATAACTTTCTTTTCCTGTTCGTCAAGATATTTTGCTCCACAAACTTCGTTCATCTTAATCCTGTCCATCAAAGTGTAGTCCAGCAAATTATCTACATCTAAATAATAAAAATTCAATTTCTCCGCTAAACGAGAAGAAATAAAACGAACGAATTCGTTAGACAGCCCTACAACCTGTCTCTTATACACATCTGACGCTGCCGACGATAAGGCTCGTGTAGA
>URAC01000024.1 GCA_900545735.1 uncultured Bacillota bacterium
CATGCCTAGTCTCGTGGGCTCGGAGATGTGTATAAGAGACAGTTTTAATACACAACTTTCTTTAAAAATAAAGCGTTGGAAGGATAAGTCTTACCAGCTTTTGAGCGGTCTTTGCTGTTTAATATCCTTTTTATTTCACCAGGCGCAATTTTGCCTAACCCCACATCAACGAGTGTTCCAACAATTATTCTCACCATATTGTATAAAAAGCCGTTTCCTGTGATGTCGATAAAAATTTTGTTAGACTTTTGGAATATTTTTATATCATAAATTGTTCTAATATGGTCTGTTGTTTGAGTTTGAGCGCTGCAAAAGGTCGTAAAATCGTGCTCGCCAATCAAATATTTGCTTGCTTCTGCCATTTTTTCTAAATCTAATTTTTGATGAACTAAAACAGTTGTTTCGCTGTCAAAAGGTGAGAGAGTTCCGCAATTTTGCAGCCTATATTCGTAGGTCTTTTGTTTTGCCGAAAACCTTGCATTGAAGTTTAACGCAACTTTTTTGATTGCCAAAATTTGAATGTCTTTTGGCAAAAGTCTATTTATGGCATCTTTAAACTTTAAGAAGTCAACTTTACCATTTTTAGAAAAGTGCTTTGTTAAAAAATCTCTATTCAAAATTGCATTCGCTTTTGCTGCAAGTGCGTGAACGCCGGCATCAGTTCTTCCGCTTCCGATAACTTCAACCTTTTCATTAAAAAGTTTGCTTAGCACGCTTTCAATTTCGCCTTGAATTGTCTTTTTATGTGGTTGAACTTGCCAACCGCTATAATTTGTTCCTTTATAAGCAATAGTAAATAAAACATTGATTTTTTTCATAAATTTATAATATCATTTTTTGCAATTTTGGCAAATAAAAAACTTGCATTGTAATAATTTGAAAGAATAAAAAAGAGCCTTTCGGCTCTTTTTGATTTTTGGATAATTATAGAATTTCGTCTAAGACTTCTTTGATTTTGTCCATTGCTTCGTCAAGTTGTTCGTGAGTGTGTGTTGCTGTGTATGATGTTCTAATCAAACTTTCGCCAACTGGAACAGCAGGGGAAACAACTGGATTTACATAAACTCCGCGTTCAAACAACATTTTGCAAGCACGGAAAGTTTTTTCATCATCATAAGTGTAAATTGCAACGATAGGTGTTTCGCTTGGAATGAATTTAACTCCGCGTTTTGTTAAGCCTTCGCGAACATAAGCGCCGTTGTCTTGCAAGTTTTGAACTCTTTCAGGTTCGCGTTTAATAATTTCTAACGCTTTTCTTGCACATTCAACATTTGCAGGTGGAATGCTTGCACTGAAGATGAATGGGCGAGAATTATGCCTTACATAATTTGCTACGCGTTCATTAGCAGCCATATATCCGCCTAAACTAGCGAGTGATTTTGAGAATGTTCCCATAATGATATCGACTTCGTCTTCCAAGCCATAATATGAGCCTGTTCCACGGCCGCCTTCACCAATTACGCCAAAGCCGTGAGCATCATCGACCATAACTCTTGCGCCATATTTATGTTTAAGTTCAACAATCTTTGGCAAGTTGCAGATTTCGCCACTCATTGAGAAAACGCCGTCTGTTACAATCAAAATGCCTTTATCTTGAGGAATAGATTGAAGTTGACGTTCCAAATCTTCCATATTATTATGTTCATATCTAAGCATCTTTGCATAGCTTAATCTGCAAGCGTCATAGATACTTGCGTGATTTTCTTTGTCACAAACGATATAGTCGTTTCTTCCAGCAATAGCACTGATAATGCCTAAGTTTGATTGGAAGCCAGTTGAAAAAGTTACAACTTGGTCTTTATGTAAAAATTCAGCAAGTTCTTTTTCAAGTTTGACGTGCAAGTCTAATGTTCCGTTTAAAAACCTTGAACCAGAGCAGCCGCTGCCATATTTTTTTAGGGCTTCAACTCCAGCTTCGATAACTTCTGGGTGTGATGTTAAACCAAGATAGTTGTTAGAACCAATCATAATTGTTCTATGGCCTTCCATTTCAACAATAGGTCCTTGTTTACTTTCAAGTTCGTGGAAATAAGGATATAAATCTACTGCTTTTATATCTTCAATTCTAGTGAAATCTTGACATTTTTTAAATAAATCCATTTTCTTCTCCTAAAATTAAATTACATTTTGCAGTATAAAACAAAAATTTACAATATGCAAGTTTTTTAAAAAAAATAAATTTAGGAATTTCAAAAAAAATAGTTGATTTTTTAAAATTTTTTAGTATTATATATTTTGCTAGATGATTTTTTAAATTGCTTGGCAAGGAGTAAAAATGATAAAAGTCAAGAATTTATGTTTGAAATATACAAAAGAATATTTCGCACTTTTTGATGTAAGTTTTGAAGTTAAAAAGGGCGAGGCTGTCGCTTTGTTGGGAGAAGAAAACAGCGGAAAGACAACTATGCTTCGCGTTCTAGCAGGCCTTGAAAAGCCAAACAGCGGCGAAGTGTATATAAAAGATATTCCATTGAAAAAAATTGATTTTTCTTGCGATGTCAATATGGGATACATTCCAGCCACTCCAGTTTTTTTTCCTAAAAAAACAGTTTACGAAAATTTGAAATATATTTTAAAAACAAGAAAATTTTCAAATTCAGAGATAGAAGACAAAATCAACGAACTCTTAATCAATTACAATATGGAAAAATTAAGAGATGAAAAAGTTTGTAATTTGACATTATTTGAGCAATATGTGCTTTCTATCGCAAGATTATCATTTAGAAAACTTGATATAATCTTAATTGACAATATCTTTGAAAAGTTGCAACCTGAAGAACTTGAAATTATAGAATCTATGATTGTAAAAGAATATGTTCAAAATAAAGTTACAACACTTGTTGCAACGACATCAGAAGATGTAGCAAAAATTTTGACCAAAAGAACAATAAGATTTAAATTGGGAAGCATTGAAAGCAATTAATTAACATACAATACAAAAACAGAAGACAAAAAATTTGTTGGGGGACTACTTTAAGGAGAATTTATGGGCAACGAAAAACTAATTTTTCAGTCTGCTGAAATCAGAAATTTATTTAAAACAGAAAATTTGATAGGCAAAAGATTTAATGCAAAGAAATATTCAGAAATTATTAAAAATGAAGATTTAAAAAAGATTTTTTGCAATGACTCTATCAATGAAAGCGTTGATGCTTTTATAAGTGGCGGCTTAAACTTGACAAAGGCCAGTGTTAATTCTTATGTTCATAGGAACACATTGATTTATAGAATTGGCAAAGTTAAAAAGACTATTGGTCTTGACCTTAAAAATTTTGAAGATTGCGTCTTATATTTGAATGCACGCGAAATATTTAAATTATTGAAAGCTTGTGATTGTCAAAAATCAACTCTCGAATAGAGAGTTTTTTTATAAATATAATTTGAAAAATCAAAAAGATATGTTAAAGTAACTTATAGGAGTTACTATGGAAATTTTACGCGATATCAGTCAGATAGAGAATAAATTAAAAGCAATTTTTGAATTTGATGATGCTTTTGATTTTGAAGGCTTTATTTCAAGACAAATCAAAAATAATGAAATAGAAAATGTTAAAGTTAAGGAATTATCGCAGGAAGAAATTGAAAAAAACATATTTGAATTTTCAGACTTGCTTTTTCAATTAAAAAACTACATATTTGCACTTTCCAATTTTGTTAGATTATTATTGCATTGCAATTTGCAAATAGAACTATATCATTTTATTAAAAGAATGTTCGTTGGGCAAATAGGTCAAATCAAATATGTAAGCAGCAAACAAGCATATACTTTTGATGAAAAATATTTTGATAGATTTGTTGAAATCGTTAAAAATTGCGACATTGAAAAAGAACTGTATTTGCCTTTTGTTTTGTCTGCCTTTGAAAGTGATAAGTCAGACCCACTATTTGTTTGGAAAAGGCCAGCCATTGAATTTATGCAAAGGTTTTTTAATGAGAATGAAGAGTGGACAATATCATATCTTGCATTACACCCAGAACAAAAATATGGCATTCTTGCTATGATTACAGATTTTAACACGCCACGCGGCATCAAGATGCTTATTGATGATTTTATCAATGGCGAAAATGCAGATGAAAACAGGATTGGGCATATACTTAAAAAATACAAAAGAGAAACCTTTTTTGAACTAGACAAAAGGCTTATTGACAACTTAACTAGCAAGTTAGATTTAGTTCAAATTTTGTTCATATTTGGCTCTGATACAGAAGCAATTTCAAGATTGAAAGAAATTTATGAAAGAGAAGAAGATGTTGAAATAAAAAATCAAATTGCTGAAAGATTAGACATTATTGAAAATGTTTCAAACAAAACGGAAAAGCAATTTATGTATCAAGTTAGACGCAAAATTAAAGAACCACAAGAAAGGAGCCTTGGCTTGCCTTTTGACAGATTAAATTTAACATACAAAAGTGGCATTAAGGCAGACAACGCAACTTACACTTACATAATTGAACTATTTAAAGAAGATAAAGGCTTGTTCAATCTCAAAAATCTTGAATTTTTATATGACATCTTTGAAAAAGCAACCTTAAACAACTTTGCTCAAAGCATTTTTGAAGTGCTAAAAAGGAAAGATGACATTAAATCCGCTAAATGGGCTATTAGAATGGCATCACTCCTTTGCGATGAAAATCAAGCAAAAGCGTTGGCTGAATTTGCTATTGCATTGATGTATGAAAAGAGATTTAAAGAAGCGAAATATTTGGTCGAATGTTTATGCTATTGCGGAAAAATTGAAGTTTTAGATTTCTTTAACGATGCAAAAACAAGCGAATATTTTGAAGAAAGTTGGCGTGAAGATATGATGTCAATGCTCGTTAAAAAATCAGGGCTTGGTGAAGATGTCGTTGGCGACTTTTTGGCGATTGGCAAGTTAGATGATAAAACGATTGAAGAACAAACTTGTAGGCTGTTTAGGGCATACATTAACAATAGGCGTTTTAAAAGCGAATATTTTGATTTCTTATGCAAGAATGAGCCATTTAAGAGTTTGTTTGAACACATAATTTTTGGAGAATATCGATTTGATAGGCTCAACAACGCCTTTTATATGAAAGATGGACAAAGAGTTTACATTGTAAAACTTGCAGAAGATAATATTTTGAATGTTGAAGACAAAACATCAGAATTTGAAATTGGAATTGTCCACGCATTGGATTTAGATGAAAGGTTTGAAAGCGTGTTATCTGCTCCGATCGAGCCTTTGTTTGAACAATTCAATTATGGCAGATATAATGTAAAAGATTTTAACGCTCAAGTTTCAGAACTCAGCACTTTTGCTGGAATGTTCATTTTGATTGATAGTTATGTTGAGAAGATGGAAGAGGCTGGCTTTAATAAGAATGTTGAGAATGGAAATTACACATTTTCTAATTTCATCAACTTAAACAAAGAATTGAATTTGGCTTGCGTTGTTAATGTTGATAGACCGGTTGTAAGAAATCAGGAATATGCAGTTTTAAGCACAATAAGTTTTTATAGGATTTCAGACTTGATTGAAAATAACGGAAAATATATTTTCTCCGCAGGTGATGCACTCACAACGGGAAGCATTCCTGCTAGATATTTTGATTATTGCTTATCTACAATCCTATCTTGCGCAAAATAAAAGTTATTCATTTTGAATAACTTTTTTTATGTTTAAAAACTCAACCTTTGCAAATAATACATTATATGTTAGATAAAAGAAGCGAAGCGCTTTTACGAATTATAAATGAAGAATGTAAAGAAGGGTCATACAAGGTTTTGGAGGTCGATGACCTTATTCGCTCTATGCCACGAAAATATAAGATTGACAGCGAAGGAATAGCACAACTTATGGGCTATCTTTCAAGTGGTGAATATGTTTCTGTTAAATATGGAGATGAAGAAGTTTTTTGTGTTTCACCGTTGCCTCGCGGAAGAAGGATTTTTGAAGTTGAAGAAGATGAGAGAAAATTCAGAAAGCATATAAAATTTAAATATTTTTTGTTTTTCATTGTTGGCGCTGCAATAGCATTTGGAATTACTCTCGCAACATCATATATTTCCAAAACATTTTTAAATTTGTAATAAATTTGTTTAAAATTTTCGCGATTAATGTCGTTTATTTTCCTAAGAAAATACTCAATATTTTTATTAATTTGTCGATAAAATTGGCAAATTTTTTATTTGTGACAAAAGGCGCTAATATACGATAAAATGCCCGATATTTTCTCACTTTTTGAGTCATTTAATTATTTTATACTCGCATTGGCTCAAACGGAGCAATGGAGGAAAATTATGGGAAAAAATCAAAAAAGTGATGCACTTAGGAGACTTGCAAGACAAGCGAAAGAAAGGCTATCATCTGGTGGGTATAATCAGCCAGAAAGATATGGCTCAATATTCAAAGTTTATGAGGGTGGAATTGTGGCAGATTATAAATTAGTTGTGCTTTCAGACACCGAAGATGAAAAATTATATAATCGTGTTTGTGAAATTTTAAATCAAAATGTTGACATAACAAATCCTATTGGTCAAATTGTCGACAAAACAAAACTTGCAAATATGAACAACTATGAAAGAGATAGATATATTATGAATTTAAAAGATAAATATCTTGAAATGAGAGAAAGATACTTAAAAGAAAATTTAAAAGCGTTATAATATTGAAATTTTTAAAATTTTTGATATAATGCATTTGTGAAATATCAAAAATTAGCAGATAGAATTGAAATTTTAGATTGCGAAGATTTTTGCCCAAAGCACATTTTAGAATGTGGGCAAATTTTTTGCTACAAAAAAATTGGAGAAGATTACATCGTCTATCCTCAAGATAAATGTTGCTATATTGCAAAATCCAATTTAGGCTATAACATTTTAACAAACGATGTAGACTATTTTGAAAATTTCTTTGACTTAAAAACGGATTATAGCCATATTAAAAAAGAACTTGGCAAATATAAGGAATTGGAATTTCCTTTGACTTTTGGCGGCGGCATCAGAATATTAAAACAAGAACTATTGGAAACGATTATTAGTTTTATTATTTCAGCAAACAATAATATAAAACGAATTGCAGCAACGCTAGACAAAATTAGAACGCATTTTGGCAAAACTATAACAAATAATTATGATTGTCAAATCTATGCTTTTCCAACTTTGGAAGAACTTTCAACGCTTGATGAAAACTTTTTCAAAGGTGTTGGGGCAGGCTATCGCGCACCTTATCTTGTTGAAACAATATCAAAATTAAATGATTTTTTAAGTGCTCATTCTTTGGAAAATGCTGGTCAAATTGAGACAAAAACTTTGTTAAATGATTTATTAAAATTAAAGGGTGTTGGCAGAAAAGTTGCAGAATGTATTTTGCTTTTTGGCTATGGCAAACAAGACGTTTTCCCAGTTGATACTTGGATTAAAAAGATTTATTCGGACATATTTGGAGAGAATAAATTGAATGCCGACCAAATTGGGAACAATTTGATTTCACGATATGGCAAAAATTCAGGATATGCTCAACAATACTTGTTTTATTCAAAAAGAGAAAACAATCATATTTAACTTTTTTTCGACTAAATGTTGCAGTTTAGTCGTTTTTTTTATGTAATGCTTATTCAAATTGCAATATATAATTGGATTGTGGAAATAATTATTGAATATGTTTTAATAGACAATTTGGTGATTAATTTTCTAATTCTTTTTTTATCTGCCAAAGTGCTATCTAGCAAAATAACTTGGTGGAGATTGCTAATTTCAAATATTTTTGGAACTGCAATGTCATTTTTGTTCCCAATATTAATGCTGCCAAGTTATCTTCTAATTTTGCTAAAATTGTTGGTCGGCGTGATTATGATTTTGATAGCATATAAAATCAAAACTTTTAAATCTTTCGCGCTTCATTTTGTCACATTTTTATCTATCACAGCATTGTTCGGCGGAATAACATTTATGATTTCATATTTTGCTTATGGAAGTTTGGAGGTGTTAAACAATTCATATTCTAAAAATTTCCCTATGGGGGTGATTATAGGAATAATAGCGGCCTATTGCTATGTTTTAATTGGGGTTATAAATTACATAATTAAAAAGCAAAAGACCAAAAAATTTATTTACGATTTAAAGATTTTTACAAATGATAAGACTTATAAAATTTCCGCTTATTTAGATAGTGCGCATAATTTGATTGACCCAATAAGCAATGAGTCGGTGATAATCATAAACTTTGAAACATTCAATAAGATATTCAAATTGCCTATGGAAAAGTTGATTCAAAAAGATGTATCTTATCTAAAAAACGCCCATTACATCGACTATAAAACAATAAACAAAACAGCTCAAAAAATGCTAGTTTTTAATATTGAAAAAGTGGAAATCGATTTGATAAAAAGCAAATTAAAAAAAGAAAATGCAGTGTTAGGATTGTCCTTTTCCAACTTTAAAAACAATTTTAATTGCGATGCCTTGATTAGCCCAACATTAATTTAAAATAAAGGAGAAGAAATGTTAAAAAAGTTAATAAAAAAATTATTAAATATTTTTTCCAAGGGAATTAATTTTTTAGATGTTCAAGATATTGTTTGCTATATTTGTGGCAATGAGGCGTTGCCAAATCCTTTGGATAGCGAAGAAGAAAAAATTTTGCTAGAAGAGATGAACAAGGGCAATGAAAATGCGAAGGTCAGGCTTGTTGAACATAATCTCAGGCTTGTTGTTTACATAGCAAAGAAATTTGAAAGCACAGGGCTTGATTTGGAAGACTTGATTTCAATCGGCGCTATTGGGCTAATAAAAGCAGTTCAAACTTACAAATTTGATAAAAATATCAAACTGGCAACCTATGCAAGCAGATGTATTGAAAATGAAATTTTGATGCAGCTGAGAAAAGTTTCTCGAACAAAAGCGGAAGTTAGCATAGACGAGCCTTTAAACTTTGATGCCGATGGCAATGAACTTTTGCTTTCAGATATTCTATACACAGAAGAAGATAGCGTTTCAAAAAATTTAGATTTATCAGTTGAAAAACAGCTTCTTTGGGAAGCAATTAAACGCTTAAATGAGCGGGAACAAGAGATTATGATTTTGAGATTTGGACTTGCCGGCAAGGAAGAAAGAACACAAAAAGAAGTTGCGGATATGATGGGAATTTCTCAAAGTTATATCAGCAGGATTGAAAAGAAAATATTAGATAGGTTAAAAAAAGACCTATTAAAATCTTCATAAAATAGGAATTTGGTATGAATAGTTTTGTTACATTAGTAGATGTTTTTGGAAATAAAAAAGGGGAAATGGAAAAATTAGAAGCACACAAAAAGGGCGTGCTTCACGAAGCGTATTCCATTTTCATTATCAAGAATGGCAAGATGCTTTTGCAAAAAAGGGCAAAGAACAAATATCATTCTGGAGGGCTTTGGTCAAACGCTTGCTGTTCACATCCACAATTAAATGAAAATATTTTTGAAAATATAAAAAGAAAAACTTATGAAGAAATAGGAGCAAAAATAGAAAATTTGACTTATGAATTTTCTTTTGTTTATAGGTGTAAATTTGAAAACAATATTATTGAATATGAATATGACAATGTCTTTGCTGCCACAACAAATTCTGAAATAAAAATCAATGTTGATGAAGTTGAAAAAGTTAAATGGGTCGACTTAAATGACCTTGCAAAAGATTTAGAAGCAAATCCTCAAAAATATTCATATTGGTTTTTAATTAGTTGTCCAAAAATAATCAAAAAATATTTAAAAAAATAACTATTTTTCAAGTTATTTTTTTTCTTATATGTTCGAGTGCGTTTTTTTCTAGCCTAGAAACTTGCGCTTGTGAAATTCCGACTTCTTCAGAAACTTCTATTTGAGTTTTTCCAATATAATATCTCATCATTAAAATCTTGCGTTCTTTAGGACTTAATTTGTTTATTGCTTCATTCAAAGCAAATCTTTCTAATAGCGAATCAATATCATTTTTTGTGTCTGCAACTTGGTCCATAATTCGAACAGTTTCAGAACCATTATTAAAAACGGGTTCAGAGAGCGAAATCGTGTCTGATATCGCATCTAATGCAAATGCGACATCTTTTACATCTTCATTCATATCAGCGGCTATCTCATCAATCGTTGGGTCATAGTCGCCAGATGAACTGAGCTTTTGTCTTGACTGCAGAGCACGATAGGCCGTATCTCTTAAACTACGGCTAACTCTTATTGAATTGTTATCTCTTAAGAATCTTCTTATTTCTCCAATTATCATAGGAACGGCATAGGTGGAAAATCTAACATTCAAATCCATATTAAAGTTGTTCATTGCTTTAATCAGCCCGACATAGCCGACTTGAAACATATCGTCCGCCTTGTCCTTTTTGCCACCAAATCTTTGAACAACGCTGAGGACCAAACGCATATTTGCAAGCAAAAATTCGTCGCGTGCAAGTTCGTCACCCTGTTTAACTCTTTTTAATAAAGCCATTAAATCGTTATTCGAAAGTTTTGGCAGTTTTGCAGTATTAACGCCAGTTACAGCAACTTTATTTGCCATTTTATCTTCCTCGCTTTACCTTTTATGTTTTCCTTCTTTCAAATATTTATTCAAATTCTTAACATTTTTTATTTATGTTATTTCTTAAAAATTGTTGTCATTTTTTTTTAATTGTGATAACCTTTTTGTGGAAAATTTTTAGACGGAGAAATTATGGCAAAAAGTTATGAATCAAAAGATATCGTTGTTCTTGAAGGCTTAGATGCAGTTAGAATGCGCCCAGGAATGTATATCGGAACAACAGGAATAAAAGGATTACATCATATTTTATGGGAAATTGTAGATAACGCGATAGATGAAATCACAAATGGCTTCGGCAATAAAATGACAGTTACATTGCATAAAGATGGAAGCGCAAGCGTGGAAGATAATGGCCGTGGTGTGCCGGTTGATGAGCACCCAACACTAAAAAAGTCAGGCGTTGAAGTTGTCTTTACACAGTTGCACGCAGGCGGCAAATTTAACAACGAAAATTATGGCTATTCTGGCGGTTTGCACGGCGTTGGTGCTTCAGTTACAAATGCTCTTTCTGAATGGCTAAAAGTTGTTGTTTGCAAAGATAAAAAGAAATATCAAATGGATTTTGCTTCACCAGTTGTGAACGGAAAGATAAAAAGTGGAATTCCAACATCGCCATTGATTTGTTTGGGAGATACTGCAAAGAGTGGAACAAAAGTTACATTTATGCCAGACAAACGCGTTTTTGAAAGCGTAAACTTTAATGCTGAAACGATTATGAAACGCTTAAAAGAACTTGCTCTTTTAAACAGAGGAATTTTTATCGAATTTGTTGATGAAAGGGCAAATATTAAGCAAATGTATTGCTATGAAGGCGGAATTTCAGACTTTGTTAGATATTTGAATGAAGGCAAAACAACGCTATATAAAGACCCAATATTCTTGAGCGGCGAAAGCAAAGTTTTGAAAATGGAAATTGCAATTCAACACACAGATTCCTACACAGAAAACACATTTTCTTATGTAAATAATATTCCAACAACTGAAGGCGGAACTCACGAAACTGGTTTCAAATCTGCCTTAACTCGTGCAATGAATGAAATTGCAAGGCGTGAAGGATTTTTAAAAGAAAAAGAACAAAATTTGATGGGTGAAGATTTCCGTGAAGGAATGACGGCGGTCATTGCCATTAAGATGCGCAACATTCAGTTTGAAGGTCAAACAAAAACAAAGTTGGGCAATCCTGAAGCCCGCGTGGATATGGAAAATTTAGCATATAACGAACTTATAAAATTCTTTGATAAAAAGGAAAACAACGCTACATTTGAAGCAATAATCAACAAGGCAAAAGGTGCTGCAAAGACTAGAGAAGCGTCAAGAAAGGCAAAAGAACTTACAAGGCAAAAAAATAGCGTAGATAAATATAACTTGGTTGGAAAATTGGCAGTTTGCACTAGCAGGAAGCCTGAATTGTCTGAATTGTTCATAGTTGAGGGTGATTCTGCTGGAGGCAGTGCTAAACAGGGCAGAGATAGAAACTTTCAAGCGATTTTGCCTCTTAAAGGAAAACCTTTGAATGCAGAGAAAAAACGCTTGGACCAAGTTTTAGCAAACGAAGAAATTAGAACTATAATTTCCGCTCTTGAAGCAGGAATTGGTGAAGATTTTAATGTGGACAATTTGAGATATAGAAAGGTCATAATCTTGTCCGATGCTGACCAAGATGGTGCACATATTAGGGCGATTTTGTTGACATTCTTCTTCAGATATATGCGTGCACTTATCAACGAAGGCTGCGTTTATATCGGCTTGCCACCACTTTATAAAGTTTATAAAAAAGACACTATTGAATATGTATATTCAGATGCAGAACTTCCTGATGCGATTAAGCGCGTAGGCAAGGGCTATCAAATTCAAAGATATAAAGGTCTTGGAGAAATGAACCCGGAACAACTTTGGGAAACAACAATGGACCCTAAGAAAAGAAATTTGATACAAGTAACAATAGAGGACGCTGCAGAAGCGGAAAAAATGATTACAACTTTGATGGGAGATAACATCGAAGCAAGAAAGCAATACATTTCAATGCACGCCGATTTTGATAGAAAAGACAATTTCATAGATAACATAAATTAAAATTAATGCGCCAAAAAAATAATAATTGGCGCATTTTGTTTTGTAAATTTGCATAATATATGATAAACTAATTTTGTAAATTTGAAATAAATTTGCACAAACATTAAAGGAAGGATTTGAAATTATGCAACAATATGTTTTTCCTGCTGTTTTTATTAAGAATGGAGATGAATCTTTTTCAGTTTTAGTGCCAGATTTGAACATCACAACCGATGGAGACACTATTGAAGAAGCCTATTTGTATATAAAAGACTATTTGCGAGTCTTTTGTGAATATGCTGTAAAAATGAATGAAGAAATTATTCTTCCAACAAAATATGAAACTATTTGTGAAAAATTTAAAAAAGATATTGTCTGTCTCTTATACACATCTGACGCTGCCGACGATAAGGCTCGTGTA
>URAC01000025.1 GCA_900545735.1 uncultured Bacillota bacterium
GAATATTATTTTTTAATATAAAATTTAATGGCTTTTTTATTTCTCCAACATTTGATGACTTATGTGCATCGGAATTTATTATTAATTTT
Source organism: uncultured Bacillota bacterium (assembly GCA_900545735.1). GTDB lineage: Bacteria > Bacillota > Clostridia > Christensenellales > UBA1242 > UMGS687. Next base: position 90 of record URAC01000025.1, read on the forward strand.
ACATTTAATTTTTTTAATATTTTTACATCATTATTTTTATAAGCGATTCTTTTGCCATTTATTTCAAGCATAGTGTTTGTTTCATTTGCAACTCTGCAAACTTCATTAAAATCCAACGGCATATTTACGCCCGGGTGTGATATAAATTTGATAGGATATTTTCGCATAGCCATTGTCAAAGACTTTGTGTTCCTTTCAATATCTTTTTTTCTTTTAAGCCCAAGCAAGTTAGGCAAAAAGAATTTAAAATATTCACATACGCTTTTTGCTTTTGCGAATGAATGAAAGCCGACAACAATGTAATCAAATAAACTTATTTCTTCTTCGGTCATATCAATGTCGCCATTGCTTGAAATCAAATTTGCTTCAATTCCCAACAAAATTTTAATGCCAAGCTTTCTTTGTGCTTCTTCAATTTCTTTTCTAATCTTAACAATATTCTTTTTTTGCAAGCCATAAAGTTTGTGGCAAAGCCCGTGCTCAGTTATGCCTATTTCGGACAATCCTTTTTGTTTTGCAATGAGAGCATTTTCATAAATTGTGCCTTTGGCGTGTTTTGAGCTATGTTTGCCACTTGAGTATATTGTATGTGTGTGATAATCTCCAATTAAGTACATTTTTCCTCACTCAATAATCTCGACTTCTTGTGTTAAATCAAGATTATATTCTGCCTTGACCTTATCTTTTATAAATTTTGTTAAGTCAATAAAATTTTGAGCAGTTGCGTTATCGCTATTGACTATAAAGCCCGCGTGCTTTTCGCTAATCTTCGCTCCCCCTATTTTAACATTTTTTAACCCCAAGTTGTCAATTAATTTTGCAGGAAAAATTATTTCATTTCCATTTATTACTCTTTTAAAAACGCTTCCAGCACTTGGGTGCTCGTGAGGCTGGGTTACAAAACGCTTATTTAAAAACTCTTGCTGTAATTTTTCAATATCCTTTTTGTTTGACTTTTTAACTTTTATTATAACTTCACTTATAATCTCTTTGTTTTGTTTGAAATTTGAATTTCTATACTCAAACTTAAAATCATTTGTCCAAATAAATTTATTTTTTTTAAGGACTTTAACACGCTCTACAAAATTTGAAATTTGATTGTTAAAAGCACCAGCATTCATTATAACTGCGCCGCCCATACTGCCTGGGATTCCAAAAGACCATTCCAGTCCGCCCAAACCGTGCTCTTTAAGATAATGGTTTAAAGCAAATAAGTTGACCGCAGAGCCAACAGACAAATAGACACAATCTTTTTCCGATTTTAAAATTTTTATATTTTTAAATTGTTTTCCAAGCTTAATGACAAATCCGTCATATAAATTATCTTTAAAAAGAATGTTTGAGCCATTTCCAATAACGATATGTTTTGCTTTAAACGGGTAAGATTTTGCTTGCAAAATCTTTAATGATTTAATTAGCGATTTTTCATTATGGCATTTGAGCAAATATTTACAAAAACTATTTTCGGGACGGAATGAAATGTAATTTTTTAAGTTTTCAAAAACAAAGATGTCGCAATTTGATATCTTCAACAATCTTTTCAATAATTCTTTTTCTAAAATTTCCATACATATTTATATGAAAATTAAGTGATTTGAGTTTTATTTGGGCGCTTTATTAGTGCTTGACAAAGCCTTTTTATCTCTTCTAGTTCTATGGAAAGTGATAGCAAATCGATGGGCTTCATCGCGAAGTCTTTGAAGCATTGTGAGCTCAGGGCTTGCTCGTTTAAGCATAACAGGCGAGTTTGAGCCAGGGGTGTAAACTTCTTCAAACTTTTTTGCCAAAGAAATGATATCACACTTAAAATTGTTGTTTTCTAACGCTTTGACTGCTGAAGAAAGCTGACCCTTGCCGCCATCAATAACAATCAAATCAGGGCTTTTAATGAAAGAAGTGTCGTTTTCTTTAAGCCTTTTAATTCTTCTATCAATAACTTCATACATACTTGCAAAATCATCAATGCCAGCAACAGTTTTAATTTTGAATTTTCTATATTCCTTTTTGCTTGGGACTCCGTTTTCAAATACAACCATAGAAGCAACGCTCTCTTCGCCAAACAGGTGAGAGATATCATAGCATTCCATTCTATTTGGAATTTTGCTCAAATTCAAAGCATTTTTCAAATTTTCGAGTGCAGTAAAAATATTATGGCGTTTGCGTTCTTCCAAATTGCTCTTTTTCTGCAAAAATTCAGTCGCGTTGGCTTTCGCCATTTCAATTATTTTACTTTTTACGCCTTTGATAGCGTGGTGAATGTTGATATTTTTGTTTAGCAACTTACAAATATCTTCTGCGTTTTCAATCTTTTGAGAAGTTATAATTTCTTTTGGCGGAGTTATGTTGCCGCTATAATATTGAACGATAAAAGAAGACAATGCATCTTCATTGTCAGCACCTTCTGGAGCATAAAAGCTATTGACGCCTAAAATCTTGCCATTTCGCAGCGTTAAAACGCATATAGCATCGCCATAACTTGTTGTAACTTGGGCAAAAGCATCAAGAGATATATCTTTTGGCAAACTTGCAACGCTTTTTTCTTTTAGCCTTTGAACCATTTTTAGTTTTTCACGAGTTTCAATAGCCCCTTCAAAGTTTTCCGCTTCAATTTGGTTCTTCATTCTTTCTTCAAGTCTGCTTTCAACCAAATTGTCATTGCCGTTCAAAAAGTCGATGACTTCGTCAACAATCTTTTTATACTCTTCTTTGGTAATCTTGTTTGTGCAAGGAGCAGAACAAAGATTTAAAGAATAATTTAAACATTCACGCTTAACATTTGCTTTTCCAATATTGAGTTTGCATTTTCTAATAGGAAAAACATAGTTGATTATATCAACGACTTCGTGAATGCTTATTCCAGAAATATATGGACCGAAATATTTGCTTCCATCATTTTTAATTCTTCTTACAATTTCAACCTTTGGGAAATCGCTTTTCACATCAATTTTGATATAAGGAAATGCTTTGCCATCTTTTAACAAAATATTATAAAATGGCTGATGCTTTTTTATTAAGTTGCTTTCAAGAGCCAAAGCATCAATTTCAGAAGGCGTTAATAAATAGTCAAAATCCGCAACTTTTTCCACCATCGCTTTAACTTTACTATGAGATTGATTTTTTAAAAAATATTGACTTACGCGATTTTTTAAATTTTTAGCTTTGCCGATATAGATAATTTGATTCAAATTATCTTTCATAATATATACGCCACTTGTTTTTGGCAAAGTCTTTATTTTTTCAAGTATAGTCATTAACTTAATTATTCCTATTATCTTTTAATTCTAAAACCGTTTTATACACATCATTTTTTGCTAAATTGCGTTCTTTTGCGACTTTTTTAATCGCATCATTTTTTGTTAAGCCCAAGTTTATATAAAACAAAACGTGCTCAGGAATTGTCATCTCATCTTTATTTAATTGAATATTATTTCCTTCAATTATCAAAACAAATTCTCCACGCTCATCAATTTCTGGCATAGAAGAAAGATTGAAGTAAAATTTGCTTTCATAAATTTTAGTTAATTCTTTAACAAGGCAGGCTTTTCTATCGCCAAGTTGAGAATAGAGATAAGAAACATCTTTTTTAATATTGTGTGAAGAAATATAAAAAATCAAAGTGCTTTGTAGTGTGCTGATTTCTGAAAGAAGTTTGTCTTTGTCTGAATTTTTTTCAGGCAAAAAACCAGCAAAGTAAAAAGTCCTAGAATCAAAGCCGCTTAAAACTAGTGCACTCGTTAGAGCGTTTGCTCCTGGGATTATTGTGAAATCTATTTTGTTTTCTACAAGTTTTTTTGCAAGTATGTTGCCAGGGTCAGAAATTCCAGGCATTCCAGCATCAGAAATTATGGCAATGTTTTTGCCTTCATTTTCCAATTTAATAATATTGTCAGAACTTTCTTGCTCGTTAAACTTGTGATAAGAAATTAAATGCTTATTTTTAATATCATATTTATCGAGCAAAACTTTTGATGTTCTTGTGTCTTCGCAAGCAATAACATCAACACTATTTAATATTTCAAGTGCCCTTAAAGTTATATCTTTTAAATTTCCTATTGGCGTGGCTACAAAATATATCATTTATTCTCCTTTATACAATTTTTGTATTGTATATAAATAATTGCCGTCTTTATCATTGACAATCAAAGTAGGCAAAACTTTCAATCCTGGTTTTGCACCTTTTTGCGCTTCAATTAAAACAATGTTTGGATTTTTATCAGCGCTTGACGAAACAAAAAACATCTTTTTAGGCTGCAAATTAAACCTATTCATCTCTTGGAAGATTTCAAATAATCTTTCACTGCGATGAACCAAAAACAACTTGCCGCCAAATTTCAAAAGTTGAGAGGAGCACATTATCAATTCTTGCAAATTAAGTTTTAATTCGTGCCTCGAAATTGCTTTTTCTTCGTTGCAATTTACTAAACTTTTGTCATTAGTTTTCATATAAGGCGGATTTGAAAATACAACATCAATAGAAGATTTTGATAGATAGTTCTCAAATTCTTGAATTGGGGCGTTAATCACTTCGATTTTTTCGTTTAAATTGTTTAATTCTATATTTCTTTTAGCAAGTTCTGCCATAGATTTTTGAATTTCAAAAGCATATATTTTTTTAGGATTGCACTTATGATTTACAAGAATAGAAATAACTCCGCTGCCGCAACCGATTTCAACGCAATTATCATTTTTTTTGGTCGAAACAAAATTTGCAAGCAGAGCAGAATCGCTTGTGAAATTATATTTGTTTTTATCTTGAATAATCTTTAACCCGTCAAGTTGCAAATCGTCCAATCTTTCGCTATCGTTCAACAAAATATTGCTCCAATTATTTTATTTTTTTAATATCGTTCAAATCAAACACTTTCAATTCCGTTTGATTATCATCTCCAAATTTAACTGTAACTTGCCTTTTAAGCAAATCGTTATACATAACAATTCCTTTGCCGTTTGGAGTAATAACTTCGCTGTTAATCTTAGGCATCAATGAAGCGGTTTCAGAATAATGTTCATTTTCATAAGCAAGGCAGCACATCAACCTTCCGCATAATCCGCTTATCTTTGTTGGATTTAATGAAAGATTTTGAGTTTTTGCCATTTTTATTGTTACGTGGTCAAAATCATTTAAAAATTCTTTGCAGCAGCAAACTTTTCCGCAAGGGCCAAATCCTCCCATACATCTAACTTCATCACGAGGACCAATTTGCTTCAATTCAATTCTAGACTTGAAATTTGTTGCCAATTCTTTTACTAAATTTCTAAAATCCACTCTACCATCTGATGTAAAATAGATGGTTATTTTTGTTTTATCAAGCGATACAAAAATATCATCAATTTTCATTTCAAGGTTAAGTTCTGCAACTTTTTCCTTGACAATTTTTTTCATCTTTTCAGCTTCAATTTTATTTTGTTTTTGATTTTTCAAATCAGTGCTTGAAGCCTTGTTTAAATATTTGATTTTTTCTATTTCTAAAATATCGCCTTCGTTTTCATTTTCTTTTTCATCTGCAGTAAAAAGCGATTTTACAACCTTGGCAACTTCATTACCGCGGCTGCTTTCGCAAATTATAAGGTCGTTAGGTTTTAAAGAAGCGTCATCACACTCAACAGTATAGTTGACTGGCGAACCATCAAAAACAACATTTATAAAATTTTTCATTTTAACTCCTATATAAATATTTTAACTCTAATATTTTCATTAGCAAGTTGTCGGCTTGAATGCTTTGCAAAACATTGCTCTCCATTTCTTTTTGAACTTTTAGAATTTCGTCCAAAATGCTAACAATGCAAATTTTAGAATATCCGCTTACATTGTTTAAATTGAGCATTTTTCTAAATTTGATTTGTAGCAAGTTTAAAATTATTTCAAAATTTCCCTTACTTTTTGTGATTTTACTGCTAAATTCAATAATTTGTTTGCTTGATTTTAATTCGTTGATGATTGAATCTGCTAGCAAGTTAAGTTCTTTAAAATTTTTATTTTCAAGCGCGAACTGTATTCTGCCCAAATATCCTTCACCAAACGCATAAGCAATATCAAAATCAACATCTGATTGCACTTGCGAAACAAAATCTTTGACAGTTTGTTTGTCTATTGCAGGAAGCGAAACTTTGACGCATCTGGACATTATTGTTTGCAAAACTTTTGTTTCGTTTGTTGCTGTTAATATGAATTTAACTGATGTAGGTGGCTCTTCCAAAACTTTTAAAATTTTGTTTTGCGCAGCGATTGTTGATATGTCAATATCGTTAATAACATAAATTTTGTTTTTGAATATCATTGGAGCCATTATGGCGCTGTCTACAATTTCTTTGGCATCGGCAACCTGAAAAGTTTTTTCTTTAGGATAAATCAAAAGGTCAGGGTTTGTGCCTTTTTCAGTTTTTATGCAGCCTTCACAAACGCTACAAAAATTATGGGAGCTGCAAAAAAAACTTAAAGCAATTTCCTTCACAAACTGTTTGTTTGTTTCACTATCAGGAGACAAAACAAGAAGTGCGTTAGGGAAATTATTTTGCTTTATTGAAAAATCTATATTTTTAAACTCGCTGGAATTTTGAAATAATCTTTTCACACATTTAATATAACACAAATTAAACTGAAAAGAAAATATTTATCAAACAATTATAAAAAAGTCCTTTTATATTAAATCCTTCAACATTTTTAGACAATCTTGCGATTTTTTTACAAAAAAATAAAATTATTTGTAAAAATATGCTGAAATCGCTAGATATTTTTACAAAAATGAGTATAATTAAAAGGGAAAACACAAAGGAGTAAATATGTGTAAGAGTGCAGTTTTATTTTCAAGAAAAGATATTAATTTAGGAGAACTTTTAAAATTTATATGTAGAGAGAAACACGCTAACTTAACTTATTGTAGAACGTTAGCAGAATTGGTTATGACAGATGTGCAAACTATGCCAGAAGTTGTCTTTCACGACGAAGAGTCTGTCCCTTTTGATTTTAGAATTTATAAAGAATTTAAAGATTCAAAAAAATATCATATGCCAACTTATGTTATAGTCAGCCACAAACCTGAACAATTTTATGATTTAGATGAAAATATAATTTCAATCGATAAATCAGATTATGCTAAAGAAATTATTAATGTTATAGATAATGTTCAAGAGAAAAAGCAAGTTGTTTTATCTGAAGGCAAAAAAATTGAAATAAAAAATAAAATTGCCGATTATTTAAATGAATTAGGATTAACAACAAAGTATTTAGGATATAGTTACATAAAAGAATTGGTTGTCGATGTAATTGAAGACAGAAGAAATTTAAAATCTTTCAATTCAAAGTTATATCCACTTGTTGCAATAAAATATAACACTCAAGTGATAAACATTGAAAGAAATGTTAGAAATGCGATAAATGTAGCGATTGAAAGTTGCAAGAATAGAAAATTGTATGATGAAATTATGGGTTATTCAAATATAACAAGGCCAAATAAAGTTCCATCAAACAAACAATTTATAACTTGGCTTGTAGAAAAAATAGCAATCTAATTTTCGACAGATTGCTCTTTTTTTATGCAAATTTTTTAACAAATAAAGTTTTTAAAACATATATAATTAAATTAAAGGTGGTGTATTATGCATAATCAGCAAACACTTGTTTTATCAAGTTTGAATAACGGCAATGAAAAAGCGGTTTTAAATTTTGAAATTAAAGGCAAAGAATTGCAAGGCAAAATAAGACTATATAATTTTGCAAACAAGCCAACAGGTATTTTAACTTTGGGAATATTGACTGACGGAGTAGTTGTTAAAAGCGCGTTAAAAGATTTAGGAAAGAATGTTTATTCTTTTAGCACCTCTTGCGATTCAGAGTTAAAAAAATATACTTGTGCTTTAATAAATGTTTCGGGAGGAGTTGCAAAGCCTTTACTTTTGGGAGCAAGCAACGGAACAAAGCCAAATTCTATGGATTATAGACTGGCGGAGAATTTATATTTATTAGACGAAAAAGATTTATCGCAAAATCAAATTCAGCAAAAGTTAGATGATGCAGGCATTGATTATGATGATGAGGAAAAAGAATGTATAAACAGAGCAATTTCCGCTGAAATGGGCGGAAGTGAAAAATGTGCTAGTTGCAAATATCGTGAAGCATTCTTTGCAGGCTGTGAAAAGCAAGATGTAAATAAAAACACAAATCAAAAACAGACCTTTATAACTTTAAACGATGATGACATAAATTTTTATGATGAAATAAAAGAGCAGTTAGACGCTTTATTTGAAAGGTATCCTGAAGAAACATTCTTATGCGAAGTTATTCCAAATTCAAAGTGGATAAAGGTTGATTATGAGGATAGCGGGGAATATTATGTTATTGGTTTAATCTATGAAAATGAAAAATTAAAATTTATTAGTTATGGCATTCCAGGGCAATATGATGTTGCTCCTCCAAGAGAACTTTCGGAGAATGCGCAGTGGCTGCCACTTGACCCAGACAAGCCACAAGATTTAGGATATTGGTTAACTTATCAAGATGCGCAAAATGGCGAATCTATCGATGTTAATGTTTCATAAAAAAACACGATTTTAAATCGTGTTTTTTAATTATGCTAATGGGTTAAGGTCTGTGTAAACTTTTTCATATTTGATAACATTTGCTGCACTGTTTAAATCTTTTTTAAGTTCTGCAACTTTGTTGCTGTAAACGTTAGAATAAATTCCTTCATAAATCAAATCGAATAATGTTTTATTTCCTAAAAGACCTAATCTCTTTTCAGATAATACTTTCAATGCATCAGCGCCTAAACTTTCAACTGTGAAATCTTTTGAATCAAAACTTTCAAATGGATTTGATATTTCACCTGCATACATTATAACATCAAAGCCGCCATAAGAGAATTTGTCAACTTTAATTTCTTTGCCATCTTCATCTTTAACTGCATTGCCATTTTCGTCTTTAACAGTTTCTGTCGTCCAACTTTCCATATAGAACTTATCTGATATATCACCAAGTTGTCCAGCGCCTTCATTATATAATTTACGTGCTTCATCAACAAATTCGTCTAAGTAGCTGCCTTTATCTTCAGTTCCAACAACATAACCATACCAGTTAGTGTGTTCTCCACCAAAGTAATCTTTTTGAATTTGAAGTGAACCAGCATCAGTTGTGTATTTATATAAATATTTGTTGAAGATGTCGCCTTTTTCATAAGCAGTTGTTGCTTCTGCAAGTTCTGCTTGCAATTCTGCCATCATTTCGTCAAAAGTTTTTGCATTATCGTCTGTGCTCTTAACGATGATTGTTCCTTCTTCATCTCTTTCGTTAAGTCTGATTTTAGATTTTTCTTCTTCTAAAACCTTTTTATATTCTTTTCCTTCGCTATCAGTTCCATCTTTCCAAGCTTTATAAGCTTCGTTGATTCTATCAACTTGTTCATCTGAGAATTTTACAATGATGTGATAAACCATAAAGTAAGTTTCTTCAATATCTGGAACATAGAAAATATCTCCAATGCTGAAGCTCTTTGAACCATAAGAACCATAAAGATTTGCTTCACGAATTGATTTCATAACTTCAGTTGCAAACAAATCTGGATTTTCTTGATATCTTTCGTAGTTCTCTTTAACTTTAGCAACATAGTAATTTAAAACTTCTTGTTCTGTTATGTCAATGTCCTTGATTGTGTATTGATAGAGTTTTGTTGTTACAAAGTTTTTATAGATAATGTCATATATTCTTTGTAGTTCTCTTTCAAATACGCTGCTTTCATCTTTTGATAAGCCTCTTCCATCTTCATTTTTCAAGAGTCTTGCAATGTAAAGCCTGTATGCTTCTTGAGCAACTGCCTTTTCAGTTGCATCTTCGCTGCTTAATTTTTCATAAACAAAACTTGAAAAATCTAACAACTCTTCAGGTTCAACATAAGAACTATATTCTTTTTCATCAACATATTCATATTCAATTTCGCCTTCTTCATCTGTTTTTGCGACTAAATATTGAACTTTGATTTTAACTTCATATTTACCAGTTTCTTCATTGTATTCAACGATAGCGCTTGGAGAATATTCTGTATAAACATATTGAGAATCAGTTGATTTTTCTTCTTCATCATCTTCTTCTGGTGTTAATCCCAACAACTTTTTAGCGTCTTCTTCAAAACTTTCTAAGTTTTTAATAATAGCTTTAAAAGTTTGGTCATAGATATAATTCTTTTCAGTTGGTGTTAAAACAATTTCTCCACTTTCAATCAAAGAATTTGCTTTGTTGAGCAACAATCTTTCCGTGATTAAATCTTCAATCATCTTATCGAATGCTTTATCACTGTATGAATTGTAATAGCTTGAAAAATATGTGTCATAAGCATTTTTAATGTCTTTCTTTGTTATGACAGTTCCATCAACCAAAATTGCAGTTTGGTCATATTCTGCTGCTTGATTTGTTTGCAAAAGCCCGCAACCAGCGAACATAAAGCAAACGCTTAATATAATTGCTAATACTCCAAAAAATCTTTTTTTCACGATAATCTCCTAGTTTTCTTTTTCTTTTTTTTCAAATTTGCTTTGACATTATACTATATAAAATTTTAATTTCCAAACAATAAAAAGACAATTTTTGCTACTTTTTTATAAAAGAAAGTTTGCATTTTATTCTTGTCAAGGCGTTTTCAACGCTTTTAATTGACTTATCAATGGCTGTGGAAATTTCCTTATAAGATTTGCCGTCTAAATAATATGTTAGAACTTGTTTCTCCAAAGGACTTAAAAGTTTATTTATTTGAGTTATTATTTCATCAACATTTTCTTTGGAAATCAATGTGTTTTCAGCGTCTGGAATATCTGAAGGCAAAACAAAACTATATTCTTCGCCATTCAAGTCATCTGAACATTCAAATGCTCCTTGATTATTTAAACTAATTGCGTCGGTGAGCATCTTATTTTTCATTCTATTTGCGCTCTTTATTGCACTTTGAATTTGCCTGGTTATGCAAAGTGTGGCGAAACTTTTAAAGTCAGAATTTTGCGAAATTTTATAACTTTGAAAGCCTTTGAAAAGCCCAATCATTGCTTCTTGGAAAGTGTCATCTTGGTCGCCTCCAGCAAGGAAATATCTCCTTGAAATCTTCTTTGCAAGTGGTTTATAACGCGCAAATAAAATGTCAATATATTCATTATTGCCATTTCTTGCACCATCAATCAATTCATTATCCGTTAGTTTATCTTTCATTTATTGGCATTTTATATGCAAAATCGGCAAAAGTCAACTTTTTGCTAGACAAATTGAATTTATTTTATATAATTATAGTTATGTTTATAGATATTCACGCACATATAAATGATAGCAAATTGATAGATGATGTTGATAATGTGATTGACAGGGCAAATAAAGCGGGGGTCAAATATATTGTCAATGCCACTTGCGATGTTAAGTCCATCAAAGAAACTTTGGAATTAGTAAAAAAATATGAAAATGTTTATGCAACTCTTGGCATTCACCCACAAGCCATTTTTGAATATGATGACGAGATAGAAGAGTTAATTTATTCTAACAAAAACAATCAAAAAGTTATTGGAATTGGCGAAATTGGGCTGGATTATCACGATATGGAAACGCAAATTGCATACATCAAACAAGATTATCCACAATATGCAAACATAACGGAAGAAGAAGTTAAAAATAAACAAAAAGAAGTCTTTATAAAACAAATTGAATTGGCAAGCAAAATGAATCTGCCAATAGTTGTTCATAGCAGAGATGCCACGGCAGACACATTGGAAATAATAAAATCAAATATAAACCTGTTAAAAAATAAAGGATTAATACATTGCTTTTCTGGAAGCGTGGAAGTTGCCAAAGAATATTTTAAAATGGGCTTTTATATCTCCGTTGGTGGCTCAATAACTTTCAAAAATGCTAGGTGTATTCCAGATGTCATTCGTGAATGTGGAATTGACAATGTTATGTTAGAAACTGATTGTCCATATTTATCGCCTGAACCATATCGCGGAAAGATAAATGAACCTAAAAATGTTGTTTTAGTTAGCGACAAAATAGCGGAAATTTTAGATATAAATTATAGGCAAGTGGAAGAGAAAACGACAGAAAACGCGTTTGCTTTATTTGGAAGGTTGAAATGATAGAAAATCATAAATTTAATAAAAAATTTGGTCAAAATTTTATTTCAGATAAAAATTTGCTTGCAGCGATTGTTAATGATGCACAAATTTCATCAAATGACGAAGTTTTGGAAATAGGTGCTGGCGGCGGAGCGTTAACTCAAGAACTTGCAGCAAAAGCCAAAAAAGTTGTTTCTTATGAAATTGATAAAACATTGACAGAACATTTAAATGAACTTTCAAAGCAATTTGACAATTTAGAAATAATCATTGATGATGCATTAAAATTGCCAATCCAGGAAATTGAGCAAAATTTTGAAGGAGAATATAAACTTGTTGCAAATTTACCTTATTATATAACTTCCCCATTGATATTTAAGTTTTTGGAACAAACAAAAAGGTGCAAATCTATAACTGTTATGGTTCAACAAGAAGTCGCTCAAAGGTTTTGCGCCAAAGCGGGCGATGAAAATTATGGCATTCCTTCGGTGATGTTGAATTTTTATTGTGATTGTAAAATTATGCGCAATGTTTCAAGAAAAATGTTCTTCCCAATGCCAAATGTGGATTCCGCAGTTATAAGATTGGATAGAAAAGAAATTCCATATAGCGACGAATTTATTTCAAAATTTTCCAAAATTGTCAACAGTTCATTCGCTATGCGAAGGAAAACTTTAATCAATAATTTGACAAAAAATTTAAAAGTTTCAAAAGAAGAAATCTTAAAAATTTTAAAAAATTTGAATTTAAGCGAAATGGTCCTGTCTCTTATACACATCTGACGCTGCCGACGATAAGGCTCGT
>URAC01000026.1 GCA_900545735.1 uncultured Bacillota bacterium
ATTTTTTAGAATTTCTTGTAAAAATACTCAATATTTTGCCAACTGTTAAAATAACTTTTGTGGAATTGTCTATAGCAAATTTTTTCATCATTGCCTTGCCAAAGATGGTTAAACCAGCAATAACAGCACTCACTGATGCAGCAATCAATATACCTATTGAATTTGACATACTTTCCAAGATCAATTTGCCAGCGATAACCGAACCAGCAGCACCTGAAATAATGCCGCAAATATCGCCAACAACATCGTTGCAGATGCTAGAAACTTTTTCAGCGTGTTTAACAAGCGCTCTACCTTCTTTTGCGCCTCTAACCTTTCTAGAGCACATAGCATTGAATGGCTCGATTGAGCAAGAAGCCGCCGCCACGCCAATCATATCTGATACAACGCCCAAAATCCAAAGGATTAAAATAATTACGACTGACAAAATAATGCCCGCATTTTCAAGTGCGAACTCACTAGCAACTGAAATTGCCAATGATAAAAATAAAGTAATCACCAAAATTTTTACAGGCCAAGCCCAGCGTGATTGCTTTTTCTTTTTTGCTGCTTTATTTGCGACTTGTTTAATATCGCTTGATTTAACATCAGAATTAGAATCTGTTTTTGTCTTATTTTCTAAACTATCTTCTTTATCTTTATTATCCATTTCTTTAATTATATATTATGTTTTTTATTATTGAATTATGTAAATTAACATAAACATCAAAATTGACTAATTCGCCATATCTTTGCAGATTAAGTAGTTGCTATCTTTTAAAGATTTTACTTAATCTGCTTTGGCGAGAAGGCGACAAAATGAGTAAACCTTGCAGCATAGGTTCGGTTGGATTTCCCGCTATGTCCACTTGCCGTCACCGCACAAGCAGTTTCCTTTTAAGGACAAGACTTCACCGAATCGCCACTTAGACCACACTATAATCCCCACCTTGCCAGCTAAAAGCAACAGTCTAGAGAATTTCTCAAACGGCCTATACCATTCTTAGCTTTTTTTGCAAAACGAATTTCAACGGAGCGTTTATGTATATAAACTTCCAATGTAAATGTTGGCCGAACATTGTACACGGTTTAAATCCGTATCCCAACCGTTTCACTCAAAGCAGGCTACAATGCACACAGCAATTTTTTTACCGCAATGCAGGTTCTCCCCAAGGAGTGCAAAAGAAACTTTTCCACCCGATTGGGTCTCCACGAAATTTGGGTCGGGTGCCATATGCCGTTATGGCTCGCCCAAAAATCTTAACTTCCAGCACCAGCCCCGGTTTGGGCAACCAAAGCCAGCACCAGAAACTTCACAGATATGCCCGTCAGCGCTTTTAACGCCTTCCAATAGTCTAATAACCGACTAGAATACTGCGCCTTCGTTATATAATATAACATATCACAAAAAAAATGTCAAATATAAAAAAAGGTATTGACATTTTTATGAAGGTCTTGTATAATGTCCATAGTTAAGGAGAAAATTATGGAAATTAATGAAAACTCAAAAAAAGAATTGATTGAAAACTTAAACACTCATATTGAAGCAGAAGAAAAAGTTCGTGACACATTGGTTTCAGCTGGTCTTGTATTCACTTCAATAGGTGCAGGAATCTTAGTATCAACTTTTCGAGTTCCAGTTTTAGGACCTATTGCAGGAACAGCAATTTCAACTGCTGCATTAGCATTTGCTGCTGGTTCATTTGTTGCTGCTATCAAAAGCCAAGTTAAATTCAAAAGATTAAAAAATGTTAAAAAATGGCTTGAAGAAAACGATTATTCAAAGATTATGAAAAATTACAGCAAATCAAAAGATAAAGTTATTGTTTCAACAAGAAACAAAGTTATGGTTTCTATGTATGACGCTTTTGTTGAAGAAGGCAAGTTGCCAGCAAGGCAAAAAAGCAATCCACAGTTGCAACCAGAAATGTAATTTTTAGAACCTGTTAGCAGGTTCTTTTTTTGATTAAAATTGCCTATTGACAAATTATGATTTCAATGATATTTTGTATTTGGAGATAAAATATGATTGAAAATAATGAGAATTTTGAAAATCAATTAACTAACGAAGAATTAATTGAAATAGCACAAAAAGAAATCAAAAGGAATAAAATAAACATTGCATTAGGCACAGTTATTGCTCTTAGCAGCGCTGCACTTGCAATCTCTGGATTTGTTATGGGGAATTATCAAATTGGTGGGCTAAATTCAGTGCTTTTCGCATTAAATACAGGCATAGCTATTTCAAGCGTAAAGAATTTAAAAGAGTTGAAAAACTATGTTAAAATGATACAAGAATATGACATTTCTGAATTAAATAAAATTTATGAAAACATTAAAAATAACGAAGCAGAAATGCAAGATAAAGACATATTCCCAGATATCTATTCAGATAAAAAGGAACAATCCATATAAATGGCAGATAACTGCCATTTTTTTATTTCCTTCGTTTGTCCAAATCGATTTTTTGACTGATTATTGTTGACATCACGCAAGATATTTGACCAATCAAAGTTCGCAATAAAAATAAATCATCTAGTTCCTTTCCCCTAGAGATATCTATTGCTATTTGAGTGGCAAAAAGCGCCAGTTTATCTGGTGGCATATCTTTAAGCATATATATATTTATGTGTAAAATATTTTTATGGTTAATTTGAATAAACCTATTGATTTTAAAAAATTTATATGATATAATGCAATGAAATTATGGGGGTGATTATGATTAAAAATTTAGAAGAATTAGAAAATTGGTCAAAATTTTCAAAATCCACTCAAACAAATTTAGAAACAGCAAAATTATCTAACCTTGATTCTATTGGATTGCTTATGACAAAAAAATATAATCCTAACGAGGTTATTTCTTTTATGCAATCACTTGCAGACCCAAAATATGTTGGAGATATCTACACAAAAGATATTTGGAATTTAAGGACAAATCAAAGAGTAAGAGGTTTGGTTGCTCAAATTGAACCATATATGGACAATAAATATTCCTCACACGCTATGATTTCTCTTCCAACAAGTTTTAACGGAATTCAATTTCCTCTTTCAACAAACTTGACAAATAAAACTATATATGTTGGCAAAGAAACAACTTGTCCAAGGTTTGAAAAACTTGTAAAGTTATTTTCAGAAAAGTTAAACGCAACAATAAACTTTAAATTTGTGTCAACAAATAACAAATATTATGTAAAAAATGCAAATTCTTATGATGTATTCAATCAATTAAATGTAAATTCAAACTATTCATTAAATGAAAATGACAAGATTGTTGTCATTGCAAGCATTATGGCAAACAATATGTTTTCTGAATATAAATCAACAATGCCAGCAGAATATGCTTCGCTATTAAACAAATTCAATCCACAAGAAGTTGAAAAAGTAGAAAATGTTGTAAACGACGTTTTAACGCTTGCAATCATGAGGGCAACAGACCTAGGAAATCCTGAAATTTCTTATAAAATTGACGAAGCATTAAAACTTCAAACATCAAACGATTTAGCCCTTGTTGCAACTTATGGCAACAATGTAACTAAACATATCGCATCAATGGTTGAACAAGTTTCAAATAATATTGCAAAGAAATTGGATTATACAGTTGATAGAATTGTAAGCAATATGGAAGATATGGGCTTCAAATATGCTAAGCGCCCAAGAAACACTTTGCAAGCATTGTTTAACGCTTCCAATTTGGAAAAATCTTATGGCATAGAACTTACAACTTATTCAAAGCCAAAAAGAGTTATGCACGCTTTAAGTGGCGCAGCTTTACTTGCAGGCATCACAAATCTTAAACAAGAACTTCCAGGAATAGTTGATGCTTTCATTCTTACTGAAAAAGAAAAAATGCAAGTTGCAGGAACAAAAAACGCAGTTGTTTCCCCTACTCAAAGTTTGATGTTTATCTTAAAAAACAAAAATAAAATGAACTTGTTTGCACCTGTCCTTTTGGGATATGAAAATGCAAAAACAAACACGATTAACAAAGTTATTGACAGGTTTGTTAAACAACGCGAAGAGGATTTCGGAAAATCATATAAAAAACGCTTAAATGATGTTTTAAATGAAGAATATCCAAACGAAACAAACAAAAAATCTCGTTCTTCAACTATCGTCAAAAAAGTTATCAATGAAGAAATCAAAAAGGCAAATAAAGCTAACAAAGAAGCAAAAAAAGCAAACAAGACTGCAGATGCAGAAAAATAATTTAAACAAGATGGCAACATCTTGTTTTTTTGTTTATTTCTTATTAACAAAGATAATAATCAATATGTGAGAGCAATTTTGCATATTGATTTGAATAATTTTTATGCGTCTGTGGAATGTATGTTGAATCCTGATTTGCAAGGCAAAAATGTTGCTGTTTGTGGCGCACCTGAAGATAGACACGGAATAATTTTAGCAAAAAGCAAAGAAGCAAAAAAATTGGGTGTAAAAACTGGAATGACGATTTGGGAAGCAAAAAACTTAGCTCCAGACCTTATTACAATCACAGCCAATTTTCCTTTATATTTAAAATATTCTAAAATTGTAAGAAAGATATTTGAAAATTATACTGATTTTATCGAGCCTTTTGGAATTGACGAAAGTTGGCTTGATGTAACTGAAAGCGTCAATTTATTTGGCACGCCAAAGCAAATTGCAGAAAAAATAAAAGATGAAATTTTCCAAAAGACCAAACTCACCGTTTCGATAGGCGTGAGCTATAATAAAATATTTGCCAAACTTGGCTCAGATATTGCTGATAATGATGAGATTGTTGAAATAACTGAAGATAATTACAAACAAGTTGTTTGGCCATTGCCGTGTGAAAATTTGCTTTATGTTGGCAAACGAACAAAGAAAAAGTTTAATCATCTCAACATTTTTACTATGGGCGATTTGGCAAATTATGACAAAAATTTGCTAATTAAAAAACTAGGCAAATGGGGCGAATATTTACACGATTTTGCAAACGGCAAGGATTTGTCCCCTGTTAGAAATATTGCAAGCAGTGTTCCAATAAAATCAATCGGAAATAGTATGACAAACTATAAGGACATTTCAACGCCAAGCGAACTAAAAGTCGTTTTAACATTATTATCTGAAAGCGTGGTATCAAGATTGAGAGATTTGGGCATAAAAGGTTTTTCAGTGGTCCACGCTTATATAACAAAAACAGATTTGAGTTCAGATGGCTGGCAAAAAAAATTGGATAGTTTTATTTTATCATCAACAAAATTAACAACTTACGCTTTTGATTTAATATTGGACAACTTCAACTTTGATATTAATTTGCGTGGAGCAGGCGTTTCTGTCAGCGGGCTAAAATGGGACAATAAAGTTCAAGAAAAAATGATGGAGGACAAAAAGCTTTTAAAATTAGAAGAATTTGAAAGTTGTGTAAACAAAATTCAAAAGAAATATGGAAATTCCAAAATCAAAAAGGCGTGGATTTTGACTGACAAACGATTAAACAATTTGGACATCAAAGAAGAACACGTCATTCACCCTGAAAACTTTTTTAGAAAATGAAAAAACACGATAAATCGTGTTTTTTACATTAACAAATTGCCATTTTGCGTTTCAATTACTTTTAATATGTTCTCTTCTTCACCTGTTAAAGCATTGATAAAGATATAATAAGTTGAGCCTTGATATTTGCACTTAAATTCATAAGTTAAGATTTCGCCCTTATATTCTATTGGACTTAAAGCCAGGTTTACGCTTTCAATCGTGTATTTGCTATCAATTTTGCTTTGCGCTGTTGATTGTGAAATTGTTGCATTTTCAATATTTCTTTCTATATGATTTGTGTAATAAGCACACGCTTCATATCCAACAATTTGACCTTTATCTAAATCAACTTTCACCTTTATCAAATCTGGATAAATAATAACATTGTTAATAACTGGCGCTAAATTGAGATATACATCTGTTTGAATTTTATCCGTCCAAACGCATTTCATATTTTCAATCCCAAGTTTTTTTGCAAAGTTTTCAGCAATTTCAATGGCTTTTTCGTGGCTTATGTTTTCTGTTTTCTTGTCATTCATTGAACTTATTGTAAGCAATTTTCCGCCTTGTTTTGTTATTTGAACATACAATTTTATATCATTTTCTGTTACATTAAAATCATAAGTTTGAAATTTGCCATTCGTTTCATTTGAACATTCAACTTTTGCATTTTCAAAGATTTCATTTGCTATTTTTTCTGCTTCTTGTTTTGAAATTTCTGCAAAGTTAAGCCCTTTAATTTCCTTATTGCAAGTTGAGTCGGAGAATGGACCATCATAAATCATTGTTGGATAATCTTGGTCGTTATTTTTAATTTTTTGCATATTTTGAGTGAATTTGTTGTAATCTTCCTTGCCTGGATTTGCATTTTCTGAAATATTATAACCTTGATTGATTTTATTAGATATTTTATTTAACTGAACTTTAATTCCATAAATTGAATTGTATAACTCTCTCAATTTTGTCTTTTCTTCAACGGTCAATTTCGTTCCATTTTTTGTATTTTTTGCAAGTGTAGATGTATATCCGCCTAGCTGATTGATAAATTTTGTTGTTTCTGGGATTCCGTTCATCGAAATTGGTAAATAACTTAATTGATTTTCAGCATTGGTTAAATTATCGTTTATTTCAAGCAATAGTTGATTTGAATAATTGGAGTCAGTTGAAGCTAACAGTTTGCTCATCTTTGTTTCAGTGTTATTGACGCTTTCAACTAAATCATAAAACGTCCTTTGATACACATTTTCCAAATTGATTGAAGTTCTTTCTAGTTGTGTCATATCTATTGCATATAAAATAGAAAATGTTATTGCCAAAATTCCAAATACGATTGTAAATACGATTAGGGTTATAACGGATTTTTTAGAAAGGTTTGTTTTTTCTTCGTTCACTTTTTCCATTTTGACCTCCTATATTGCAAAAACGTGTTTGCCAATTTGTGTTACAACTTTACGCGAGAAAATCCATTCACTTGTTGCTGTGGCTGGGTTATAATAATAGATGCAACCATAAGTTGGGTCCCAACCATTCATAGCATCTTGAGCGGCTTGATAACATTCTGCATCAGGTTCTAGTGTTATTTGCCCATCATAAACTGCAGTGAACGCCCATGGCTGATAAACTACGCCATAAATTGTGTTTGGAAAATTTGGGTCTTCAACTCTGTTAAGAATAACCGCTCCAACTGCAACTTTTCCAACATAAGGCTCGCCGCGAGCTTCTGCATAAATACATTTTGCAATTAAATATAAATCGTTGCTGGATTGGCTGCCCAAATTTATTCCTAAATAATCTGCCGTTGTGGAATCAACTTCGCCTGTTTGCGCTAAGCCATAGTCCGCTTGAAATTTTCTAACTGCTTCACGCGTTATGCTTCCATAATAGCCTGTTACTTCAGCATTGAAATAACCCAAATCTTTTAAGCGTTGTTGAATTGCTATAGTTTCCTCTTGCGTTGTTGTCATTTCACTAACATTGCGATTTTCTTTTACGATTAAAAAAACATAAAGAAGCGATGTCGTAATTAAAACGAAAATCAAGCCTATTAGCAAAAAGAGCCTTATTTTTTTGTTTTTTTCCATATTTTTCTCCAATTTTTTTGAATTTGTTGAAATTATTATTTTTAATTAATGAAAATTTATTCCTATTTGCCTTCAGATTCAATTTGCAATATAACTTTTATGCCTTTTAAATATTCATCTCTATTTTCAAGCGATTGCAAATACTTCTCAAATTCTTTGTTGTGCTTTGCGTGGAATAAAGAATAAAAGTTAAAAGCGTCTGCGTTCAAATCTTGCAATTTTTGATATACAGGATAAAAATCGCTTTTCAGTTTGTCTGAAATTGCTTTCTTCATAGTGTCGTTTATATAAAGATTATTAGGAGAAAAGATTGTTTGCGTTTGATTATCTTGCAGCGCTTCATAAATCGTTAATAATAAATTAGTTTTAACAAGCACGGTTGGTGTTTCCCCATCAAAATAAGTTTGATAAGTTAAATGTTTGTTTATAACATTAAAAATAATTCTTGCGTTTTGGAAATTTTCATCAGTATAATTTTCCAGCTCAATTTTTGGCCATTGATTTTGGTCATTTATAACATTGAGTTTTTCAACTTCTTCTCTACTTAAATCGCCAACTTTTTTGCCATTGTGAATTATTGCAACGCTGCCATCATTTTCAAGATATTTTTTTTGCTTTTCGCCGCCTTGAGATTGCCCTTGCGAGCCTTCACTTGAGCCATCGCTATTTGAACTTGCTGACGATTGTGAGCCCTCTGTCAAATCTTCCCCTTCGTCAGATGAAACTTTTAAAAGGTCAATCAACGCCGTTTTTGAAGGCCCATAAGCTGAGATTAAAAGATTTTCAATATTGCTTTCTTTTCCAACTATATATTTATTGTTATGTTCAACGATAGTGCTTTCTTGATTTGCTGATTTTCCGTGAGTTTTTAATGTGTCTTGCAAAAATTGTTTTGCATTGATGTTTGTTACAAAAACATTGATGGATTTGTTAACTGTATATGCCCTAATAAAATGGTTCATATATTCAACAAGATTATCTTCCGCCACATCGTTGCTTACGGCTATGTTGTTTGTATGAGCAAGAACTAATTGCCTGCCAGTGTAATCTGACGCCAAATCTAGCGCTAACGCAAGAGATTTACCTTTTGCTGAAACTAAGTTATAACTTTCTGTATAAGCTTGACTTGTTGATGTCTGATAATACACTATTGTAACTTCTATTTCATCTCCGACCTTATCAATGCCGATTGTTCTAGCAATCAATTTTATTTGTGATTGTGGCTGCATAACAAACATCATTGGAACAAAAACAATCACAATGATTATAAATATGATTAAAATTGGGCGTTCAAATAAGAATTTAACAACTTTTTTCACGTTTTTTGCCCTCCTAATTTAATTTTTTTACTGAGAGGAACGCTGTCGTTTAATTGTTTTGTTTGGCTAACCCATTTTAGATTTTCATCAATTAACTTAACCGCCCAAGTATTTTTGTTCTGATTTTCTTTCACCTTTTTAAAAGAAATCGCAAAACAAATCAATGGGATAATATAGGCGCAAGCAACAGTCACCCAATTAAAGTAATTTTCCGAAACATAAATTATTGTGTCATAACTGTGAAATTCAAATAAAATCAACGGAATTGCGATTATATTTGCCGCTAAAAGAAACCATCGCGAGTCTATTCGTTTATGCTTAAATTTGATGGTGTCGTTGAGCGAATTGACCATACAAAACAGGAACAACCCACCGTGAATAACATATAACGCTAACATCAAAGTGATTGGAAGCAAATCCAAATTTTCTATAACGGAAGATAGTGGCACAAACTCAACAACATCTGTTATTGCCGATTGATGTAAAAAGCCTGTATATCTAAAACCTGTAAAGAAAGTCAACATAAATGCCAGCAACAAAAATATAGATATTGACATATAAAGTGCCAATCTTTTTTTGAATTTTTTGTCAATTTGGACCTTTCCCATAAATGGCAAAATGAAAAGATAATCCCCAGTGCAAAATGCAGTTTTCCAAGATGCCTGAAAGATATCGCCCGCCCCTCGTTCAAATAGTGGGAAAAATCCATTGTTTGGAATTGTAAAAATGCCTAATATTATACAAGCAATAAACAAAAAAATTAAAATCAAATAGAAAAATTCACTTGTCCTTGCGTAGGAATTTATTTTAAACAAAAACAATGCGTTAATGGTTATAAATAGAATTGATAGAAAAAGTAGATATTCCGCATCTTGAAATATCGCTTCACGAGCAAAGAAATAGCCAACGTTAGATAAATAAATCAACTTTATTAAAAAGAATATAAAAAGCAACAAATAAATAATTTTTGCAGCAAATGTGCCAATTCGCTTTTCCAAAAATTGCGAAAACGACTCATCTTTATGTTTAATAAAAACTGGCATAATCAAGAAAAATGAAATCAAATCTGCCAAAATTAGAATTAAAAAAGCCCAAAAACCATCTTTGCCTGCAAAATTAAACAATAAAGAAGGAAGATATGTCAACTTAAAAGTAAAAATGGACATTGCAACCATTATTGCAAATTGTCTGCTTGTAATTTCTTGTTTCATTTTTTCATCCTCACTTTATTTTTATTGTGAATGGAAACAGGACGATATGTCATATCTGTAATTGGCGATTTATAGATTGCATCTTGCAAATCATTTTTGATAAATGGTGAGAATGGTGATAGATATGGGCTTCCAAAATTGTAAAAACTGTTAAGATAGCCTATAATCAACATAAAGCCCGCTATTATGCCAAATAGCCCAAGTCCTCCGCCAAGAATGATAAAAACACCACGAACCAAATTTAATTGGTCTGCCTGGTCTGGGACTGTATGAATACAAATCATAGATAGAGCAACAATCAAAACCCCAGGTGGAGAAATCAAGCCTGCTTTAACGCCAGTATCGCCTAAAATTAATGCTCCAACAATACTTGTTGCCAAGCCCAGATACCTAGGAAGTCTTAAACTGACTTCATAAAGCAACTGGAACAAAGAGAGTATGAAAACAATCTCTAAAAATGGAGTTAATGGCACATTTTGGGTGGCATTTCCAATGGTTACTAGAAATTTAAACGGCACTAAATTGTAGTGATAAAATCTTAAAGACAAATAGAAACCAGGAACAATTATTGAAATAAAAATACCAAACATTCTAATTAATCTAATAAATGTTGCATATTGATAACTTGAATAATAATCGTTGCTTGATTGCAAATCTTCAATATACATATAAGGCAAAGTCAAAACTATTGGTGAATTATCAACGATAATAGCAACACGACCTTCCAACAATTTAGCCGCTACAATGTCAGGCTTTTCGCTAGAGCCAGCTTGCCTAAAAATGGAATGCTTTTTTTCTTCCAAAAATTTTAAAATGTAATAAGAGTCAATTATTCCATCAATCTTTATCTTTGCAATTCTATTTTTTATACTTCTAACTATGCTTTTATTTGTTATTCCTTTTATGTAAACAACGGCAACTCTCGTTTGAGAAAATTTGCCGACTTTCAATTCTTCATAAGTGAAATTTTCCGAAGCAAAGCGTCTTCTAAGCAACGTGATATTTGTTTTTATATCTTCAACAAAGCCTTCCCTAGGCCCTTTTATAACCGCAGATGTAGGAGGTTCAGAAGGCAATCTGACGGGATATTTTTCAATATCAATAGATAAGCAATTTTTTTCACCATCAACGAACAACAAAACTTTATTTCTGACTAAAGCGTCTTTCATACTGTTCAAATCTTTTTGTTCTTCAATATCCGCTGAAACTAGCAGCTCCTTTTTGAGCATATCAAGCGTCAAAACAATCTTTTTGTTTTTCATCTGTTCCAACTCAGTGCTAAATTCAATGAGCGGTTTTAAAATTCCTGAAATTAATAAATTTTCATCAATCATACTTTTAAAAAATATTAAAGTGATGTTTTGTTCACAACATTTAATATTTTTTTGAATGATGTCTGGATTTTCGCCTAGCAGTCCCATCAACTTCTTGACGCTGTTGTTTTTCATAAAATTATTATCTTAAAAAAACAATTTTATATTCATAAAAATCATTCAACAGTTACAGATTTTGCTAAATTTCTTGGCTTGTCAGGGTCATAACCTTTGTTTAATGACATATAATAAGCGAAAATTTGCATTGGAATTACTGCAAGAATTGGTGAAATAAATTCATCATCGCCTAATAATTGAATAAAGCTATCCGCTTGAGATGTCAAATCAAATTGACTTATTAAAAGTATTTTTGCTCCGCGCGCTTTGGCTTCGTGAACTGCGTTTAAAGTTTTTTCTAAAATTTTCTTTTGCGTAATTATGCCAATCAAAAGTGAATTTTCGTCAAGAAGTGAAAGCGTGCCGTGTTTCAACTCACCTGCAGCATAGCCTTCTGCGTGAACATAGGCAATTTCTTTTAGCTTTAATGCACCTTCCAAAGACAATGTTGAATCCACATCGCGGCCGATGAAGAAAAATTTTTGTTTATGGAAAAATGTTTTATATAAGTTGATATTATCGTCTTTCTTTATTTCTTCTTCAATTAAATTTTTTATACATTTGAACTTGTTTAATAGATTTTTTGCAAACACGCTAGTTTCATCAAGATAGATTTGAACTTTAGTTACAAGAGCAAGCATTGCAGTTACTTGGCTATTAAAACTCTTTGTTGCTGCAACACCAATTTCAGTTCCCGCTTCAGTGTATAATTTGAAATCTGCAATTTCAGTTATTGAACTATTTTTAACATTTGTTAAAACGATTGTTTTGAGATTGTTTTCCTTTGCCAATTTTAGTCCAGCAATAGTGTCTGCAGTTTCTCCACTTTGGCTTATTCCAAAAACGATTTCATTTTTGCTAAAAATTTGTTTGTTATATCTAAACTCGCTCGCAAGTTGAACTTCCACTTTTTTGTTCAGAATATTTGTTAAATAAAATTTTCCAATTAGACCAGCGTGATAAGCCGTTCCGCAACCGATAATTGTTATCTTATCACAATTTATAATTGCATCTAAAAGTTCACTGTTTTCAAGATTTATGATTGAATTAAAAGTTCTTTCAACAGATGCAGGAATTTCATAAATTTCTTTTAACATATAACTGTCTCTTATACACATCTCCGAGCCCACGAGACTAGGCATGATCTC
>URAC01000027.1 GCA_900545735.1 uncultured Bacillota bacterium
TACACGAGCCTTATCGTCGGCAGCGTCAGATGTGTATAAGAGACAGGTTTTAATTGTTCTTGGCACAGCCGTTTATCCTATGATGTTTAATGGCGCACCACACGGGCCAAATCCAGCATTTTTTGTGCCTGGAATGGTTTTGCTAACCTTTTCACTTCCAATCTTGGTATTTTCATTTATGCCTGAATTTAAAGGCGTCGCAATCAAAATAACTAAAAGTATTTTAAATGCAAATAAAAATGATTTAACTGATATCGCAAACACTACCGCTGAAATCAGTAAAAGCTCGATTTATACTACAGCGCAGACTGCATCTAAAGGGTTTAAAGACGGATCTAGCAATACAAAATTTTGCAAAGAATGTGGCGCAGAAATTGATGAAGACTCAAAATTCTGCAGCAAGTGCGGCAAAAAACAATAAATATTAGATAATTTTTATTAAAAAAACCACTCAAATGAGTGGTTTTATTTTGCATTTTGTTAAGCTTTAACTCTAATTCCAGGTCCCATTGTTGATGAAACGCTAGCATTTTTAACATATGTTCCTTTTGCTGCAGCAGGTTTTGCTTTCAAAATTGCGTTATAGATTGTTTCGTAGTTTTCAACAAGTTTGTCTTTGCCAAAACTTACTTTTCCAATTACAACGTGAACATTGTTTGTTTTGTCAAGCCTATATTCAACTTTACCAGCTTTAACATCGTTAATAGCTTTTTTAACGTCCATTGTAACAGTTCCACTCTTAGGGTTTGGCATTAAGCCTTTAGGTCCTAAAACACGAGCGATTCTACCAACAACACCCATCATATCTGGAGTTGTGATACAAACGTCAAATCCAAACCAGTTTTCTGTTAAGATTTTTTGAACCATCTCTTCTGCGCCAACAAAATCTGCACCTGCTTCTTGTGCTTCTTTTGCTTTGTCGCCTTTAGCGATAACTAAAACTTTAACAGATTTACCTGTTCCGTGAGGAAGAACAACAACGCCTCTAACTTGTTGGTCTGCATTTCTTCCATCAACGCCAAGTCTGAAATGAGCTTCTACAGTTTCATCAAACTTTGCTTTTGCGCCATTAACAATGATTTCAAGTGCTTCTGGAACTTCATAAGCGTTTGTGCTGTCTACTTGAGAAGCAACTTGATTATATCTTTTACCTTTTTTCATATTGCCTCCTAGTCTTCAACAACGACGCCCATACTTCTAGCAGCGCCTTCAATCATTTTCATAGCAGATTCAATAGATGATGCATTTAAATCTGGCATTTTAAGAGTTGCAATTTCTCTAATTTGCTCTCTTTTGATTGTTCCGACTTTTGTTTTGTTTGGTTTTGCGCTTCCTGTTTCAATTCCGATTGCTTTTTTGATTAAAACAGCAGCTGGTGGAGTTTTTAATACGAAATCAAATGACCTATCTGCATAGATAGTAATCACTACAGGAATAATAAGTCCTGCTTGATTTGCTGTTTTTTCGTTGAACTCCTTAGTAAAGCCTGCAATATTTATACCGTGAGGTCCAAGTGATGAACCGACTGGTGGTCCAGGTGTGGCTTTACCGGCTGGCAATTGAAGTTTAACAATTGCATTAATTTTCTTAGCCATATTTCTACCTCCCTTGTGGTGCTATCAAGATGTGGCTAAACATCTCTCCCACGAATTTTTGGGCTTTTAACCCGTATATTTTAACGCTTACGCGATAAAACCAAATTAATCTTTAATAACTCTAAGTTGGCTGAAATCTAAGTCAACAGGAGTTTCTCTGCCAAACATTTCAACATTAACTTTTGCCCTTGAATTGACTTCGTCAACTGTTAAAACTATTCCAAGCATATTCATAAGTGGGCCATCAATAACTTCAACTTTATCACCAATTTGAATGTTGACATCAGTTCTGATGACTTCCAATCTCATTTTTCTAATTTCTTCTTCTGTTAATGCAAGTGGACGGCCTTTTGGACCAACAAAACCTGTTATTCCTCTTGTTCTTGTGATGTTGTGCCACATATCGTCGCCATAAATCATTTTAACAAGTAGATAGCAAGGCATAACCTTTCTAGAAACAAGTTTTTTCTTGCCGTTTTTTTCTTCAATAACATCTTCCATAGGAATGACGATGTCAAAAATTCTGTCTTGTAAATTAAATTTTTCAACAACTGTTTCCAAGTTTTCTTTAGCAACATTTTCATAACCTGAAAAGGTGTGAAGGACATACCATTTGCTATCTGGGCTATCTCTATAAGGACTTACGCTCTTTTCCTTAACTTCAACAGTTTCAGGAGCTTGTTCTGCTTCAACAACTTGTTCGCTAACTTGTTCTAATTCTTTTTCGTCCATGCCTAACTCCTATTCTTGTTTTTCTTTTTTACAGCCCAAACAACTAGTCCAACAACAACGATTAAGACGATAGCGCTTGCAAGGCCAACAGACAACCATTTTTGAACTTCTGTAACGCCTTGATTAGAAAGCAAACTTGAAAGAACTGTTAAAATATAGTCAAATGCAAAAAGTATAAGACCAAAGAAAATAACAACACCTAAAACAACGCCCGTTCTTTTAACTGTTTCTTTAAATGTTGGCCAAGTTACTTTTTTGAGTTCTGAGCCTGTTTCTTTAAACATTCTTACTACTTTTGATGGCTTTTTGTCTTTTTTTGACTTTTTCTTTTTATTTGATTCTTTTTTAGGTTCTTCTTTTTGACCTTTAACTGAAACTTCTTGTTTTTCTTCAACAACTTCTTCAACATTGTTGTTTTGTTCAGCGTTTTCTACAACTGGTTCACCAGTTACAACTTGATTTTTCTTTTTATTCTTTTTTCCCATTTTTAACTCCTAAAATTCACAAATTTAACATCTTTTGTTTAACAAAAAATTGAAACAAAATTATTTTGTTTCTTTGTGAAGAGTGTGTTTGTTGCATCTTGGGCAATGTTTAGAAAGTTCAATTCTTTCTGGGTCATTCTTTTTATTTTTTACAGTTGCGTAATTTCTTTCTTTGCATTCTGTGCAAGCAACCATAATGTGTGCACGAGCAACATTTTTCTTTGCCATAATTTTCTCTCCTTAAAAAAACACCCCGAAATCTGAGTGTTACAAGCATTGTAACACACTTTTTTCGGAGTGTCAACAAATATTTTAAACTTTTTTAGTTTTATATATTTATGAGTTTAATCCAGTGGTAACTTTTAAAGAGCCGTCTTCTGAACTTATTGTAATTTTTATTTTTCCAAGTTCTTTACTCATATAATTTACAACAACAACTATTTCATTGCCAGCAGCAAAGTCGCCACTTAACTTTTTAAGCTTATACTCGCCGTTTTCGTAAATTATATCATATGCTGAAGTTACTGTTGAATAAGTGAATAATGAGATTCCGCTTATTAAAGCATCTTGTCCACCACCTTCAACAACTAACGCTTTGATTTCATTTGCCCAAACAGCAAAATCTAAAATGTTTGTTGTGTCAATATTATGTGTTGTTCCGCCGCCAGTCAAACCATAATATCTTCTCATAGTTACAAGCACTTGACCAATTTCAACATCATCACAATTTACTTGAATTGTTACTGGCGAGTTAGCATTAAGACCAGATAAAGCAGTTCCGCTTAAATCTCCTACTCCTGACACTTTTGCAAATTCTGCATTATTATTGTAAGTAACTTTGTTACCATAATAATCGTAATATTTGATTGAGCCTGTCCAATCATTATCTGAATATGAACCACCAGCACTGCCATCAACAACAATGCCATAAGTGCTGTCAACGCCATCACCTTCCATTTTTACTGAATAATATTGTGGAGTTAACGCAATGTTGAAAGTGTATGTGTGAGAGATTGGAGCACCTTCAATAGCAAGGTTGAAGTTAAAAGTAGTTGGTTTCATTTCAGAAATCTTATTATCGAAACTTGACGCGCCTGAGAATGTATAGCTTGTTCCAACGGAAGTTAAATATCCATTTACAGTACTATTATCGGAAGGCGTAATATTATCAACTGCTGCGCCATTTTGTAAATCCCAAACTTCAAATAAATCACTTACATTGTAAGAGTTGTTTTGTCCAAGATAAATTGTTGAATATTTAGAATATGGGCTCTTTGCAACAACTTTGTATTTTTGGTTAAGCGCAGTGTTAATATCTAAAACAACTGTTTCTTTTGCGCCTAAAGCATCATTATTAACTTTCAAAGTCAATTTCAATCCAAACGCACTTGGCAAAATTGAAATTGAATCGCCAAATACAAGATTATTGTTATAGCCTAATTTTAAATTAGCATTATCAATACTTGCTGCCGCTGACAATGTTTTTTCCAAGCCACTCATACCAATCTTATCAAAGCCGTCAATGATTATCACATTGCTTAATCCTGCTAAATCAGTTTCGGTTTTCTGTCCAGTTTGAGCACCAAAGCAAGTATATCTCTTCAAGCCATCTGCTCCTGTTTCAGTATAGAAAGCCAAAATGAATTGCTCGCCTTCGTAAATTGAACTTGGCGCACTTAAAATTGTTGGAGAAATTTGATATTCATTCAAATATGAAACGGTTATGGTTTCTTTGTAGCCAAATCTATCTGAAATTGTAAGCGTAATTAAATTTCCACCAAAAATCGTCTTTTTAAATTGAATGCCATAGGTTTCACTATCTGGCAACTTGCCAAGCCTATTTGCATAACCAGCGCCAACAACATATTCTGAACCGCCGCCTACTGCGACAATCATCTTTGTAATGTCGTAATTTCCGCTAATTGTAACAAGCCTTGAAAGTGGAATGTTGTAATAAGCAGTTTCTGCGTAGTCTATTGCTCCACCAGAAATCAATGTCAAACCAGTATTTGATAAATCTGCACTTCCGCTTGTTGGATAAGATAGGATAATTTCTCCACTAGGCGATATTGGAGTTATTGTTATGCTTGGCATAATTCTAATTCTAATAATATAAGTGTCTGCATCTGCATAATCAACTGCTCCAGTTGTTGCTCCAAATCTTACAACCAAATGAACAATATCTCCGCCCTTTTGAGCACCATTTGGAATGATTGTGTAGTCTGTATTTCCAGTATTCGCTTGCAATGAAATCAATGAGCCCAAATTGCCTACAAAGTTGTTATTTGTTGTAAATTCGCCGTGAGTTAAATAAATTGTTTCTTTTGCGGTATATGTGCCGCCTCTATAAGCAGTTAACCCTAATTGTTCTTTTAACAACTCAATTAACGAATAACTATTTCCAGCAATGAGTTCTATAGTTTTAGAAACAACATATTTTGAACCATAATCAAATTCGTTATTTTCATAAGTATCTTTTGTTATGCTGCTTGTTGAGCCACTCTCAGGACTATCTGCAAATTTAGTGTCGTCCAACTTGTAATCTTTAACAATAGTGTAAGAATATGCCCCAACTTTTGTGCCTTCAATATTCTTCAATTCAAAAGTTTCATTTGTTACATTGTCTTGTTTTAGTAAACTAAATTGACTAATTTTCGTTGTTCCATCAACACGGAATATGTTATCAGTTTCAGTAAATGTCATCTCATAACCATTGAAGAAATATGTTATTTTCCTTGTTGGTTGAGTTATGGATAACCCTGAAGATGAAACAACTTGACTATCATTCTTTGCAAATTCGCCAAAATAGAATTCGCAAGTTGCAATGTCTATGCCTTTACCAGCAAAAATAGTTGAAAGAGTGTATTTGCCGTCAGGTGCCGTTATTTCAGCGCCTCGTGTCCAGTCAGTAAGTCCTTTTGTATAGAAATACAATGTTGCGTTTTCAACTTTATCGTCGCTTCCAACTCCGCCGATGTAAACAACAGTTTCAACTCCTGTCAACCTGCTACGAGCGATAACTGGAATTATAAATGTAGAGCCGTATCTATTTGCGTTAGTTGTGATTGAAACATTGCCATCAACAAACCAGAATGGGTTGCCTGTAACTTCGCTAGCCAAAAGTTCTTCATTTATTTCATCTGAGCCATTGTCAAACCTTGCAGTAAATACAGGGTCTTTGCAAATTGTTAAATTGAAAGTTTTTCTCAAAAGCCCATCAACATAAATTTCAATAACAACCGTTTGGTTGTCAGTTAATTCTGTTGAAACAAGTGAAATTTTATTGTCTGCAATGCTGATATATAATGAACTTGTTTTTAATTCAATTTCTGGATTTGTTCCGCCAGTTACAAATATATATTTATCTATCAATTCTATTTCTTTTCCAGCATAATCACCATAATAAATCAAATAAGAATTCATTGTTTGATTTGTTCCAAAGTTGTCATACTTTATTTCAACATCAGTGTCTGGATCGATTGTGATTGTCAAAGTTCCTGTTGTGAGAGGTTCGGCATCGGTTGAATTTTTATAAATTCCAATAGTAACAACAACTTGCCTTGACGCCATAACTGGTTTTGGATTGAATGTTAATGTTGTTTCACTCAAGGAAATTCCTAAGTTTTCGTTTGAATATAAATCCAATTCTTCTGGCAATAAATTTGATGTATCAACACTTTCAAGTTGATAACTATAGCCAGTTCCTGCCTTAATCGCAAACAAGCTACCTAAACTATTCCAAGTAAATGAATTATTTGCTATTGTGTTATCAGTTTGATTGCTTACAACAATGTTTGGCATAATTGTAAACCAAATTTCAAGCTTGCAAGTATCAGTTGCGCTTGTGCCTGGAAGCTTGTCAGAATCCCAAAGTTCAACGTTAATAGAAATTGGAAGACTTTGTCCTACATAAGGCGCGATTGTTAATGTGCTGCCAGAAATCGAAACACCTTCAGGACTGCCATTAAGCACAAAATTACAATTTGCAATTCCTGTTACATTTGTACCATTATATGTAATTGTTAAATAATCAAACAAATTAATAGTTTGGTCGCCATAGATGCCGTGGATATCATTTTGACCATCGTCATAATTATTGTTTGTTTGACCAATATTAATTGGACTTGCAATTATAATTTCAATTTTTGCAACAATACCTTCTTCAGAGAAAGCGTATAACGTTGCTTCTTGCTGATTTGGTGAAGATTTTACAATCAATTTTCCAGCGTCATAATAGATAATATTATCTGATGTTTGCAATGCGCCGTCTTTTAATACTGCGAAGTTGAGAGTTAAACCTTCAACTGGTGAAAGACCAGTGCCGGCTTTCATTCTAATTGCCAATTTTGACAAGTCATAATAATAATCGCTACCTTCTAAAGTTAAATCGCTTAAGCCAATAGTTGTTTTATCAAATTCTTTATCACTATCTGCTGTATCAACTAAAACATAATTTACAGCACGATTTTGAACGCTTATTTTATAATAACCTTCAGCGCCATTTTTTGTGGTAATTTTAATTAAGATGTTCAAAGGATATGAAGTAGTATTTTTTATAACAACTTCTCCGCTTTCTGCTCCTATTGTTACATAATCGCTAGCGTTTGAAACAAGTTCGTTATTAACATAAACTTCAACAATTTCAAATTGCAATTTGTTATATTCAGCAGAAGCCTCTCCGCTCGTTTTTATTGAAACATAATTTTTGCCAAACATATTATATTTGTTTGATTGCAAGTTGATTAAATATTGACCGTTGCCAAATTCGTCATAATAAACTTTGTGAGAAATTTCGAAATCTTGCAAAATTTCACTATTTTTTTCTTGTGAATATGGATAATTTATTTCAATTTCTTGAGATTTTGCTGCTGCGACATAATAGCCAAATGTATAAGCATATTTTGTTCCCAAGCTGTTTTCATAATATACAGTGAATGTGATTTTAAACTTATGCTCTTTGCCCATTGAGTTTGTTTGAATTGTTACAGTTTTGTCGCTATTTACGACAACATTGATTAATAAATTGCTGTTTTCAAGATATTTAGCATCTGTTAAATCGTAAATTGTTAGTTCAAATTGATTTTTCAAAATCGCATCTGCAAATTCAGAAATTGATTCTCCACTTGTAATTGTTTCGTAAACACTGCCATTTAAAATATTATAAACATCTGTTTCTGAGGAGCCTGTATACTTAATGTAATCCCACTTTTCAGGGAAAATCATCGCTCTATAAACCACATATTGTCCATAATTTTCTTTTGTGCCGCTATATACAATGATATATGTTTCAAATAAGCCAAATTCATTTTTAGTTATATATAAGACCTTATCGCCATAATCAGTGATTGTGAAATTTCTTACTCCGTCCAATTCGCAAAGTTCAGCATAAGAAATTATGTTATTATCTTTTGTTAACTTGCCAAAATCGACAGAACCTATTTCAGTAATAAGTTGTCCAGCATAAAGGGCAACAAATCTTTGTCCATTATATGTAATTTCACTCAATTCTGAAGGCAAACTTAATGCAGGTTGTGCAAAATATTTGAAGTTAAATTCTATTCCCGCATAGTTGATAACGAGTTCGTAGAGAGCAAGTTTTCCAACATCTTCAATAGTTAAGTTTGTGATATTAAAACTTAATGAATCAAAACCTTGCGTTCCATATTTTCTTAAGAATGGGAATTTTACGATATTGTCGCCAGTTGTTGCGTCTGGAAGCCAGAATAGTTGATAGCCGTTTTTAAATGGAGTCTCTTGAGAGTTGAGATAATAAACTGTTTTTCCATCTTCAACTTTAATTTCTATATCGCTATCACTTCCACCGACATTAACCTTGTCGTTAACTTTGATGTTTGACTCAACATAGAAGACATATTCAACCGCAAAGTTATAAGCATTGGCTACTGCATCATCAGCAAAAGCGAATGTCAAAACATATCTTTCAGTTTTTGCAACAGGCGCAAAGTTCAAAGAAGTTGGAATATAGATTGTTCCGGATTGCGTTGAAGTGATTGTTAAAATGCCAAATAAATTTGTTGTATCACCATTTATTGTGCTCAATCCAATATCATTTGCAGAAATTTTTGCCGCATATCCAATTCCGATTTCAACATCATATACGCCAGTTTCCAAGTTGAAGCCTAAAACTTTAAAGTTGTTCAACACAATTTCTGCTTCTGCAAATACAAATTTTGCATCAGGTTCTTTTTGTTCAATATTTGCCCCTTCGTGATTAGAAATTGTGCCTTGTGATTGATAATATGGCGCTAAATTGATATTCAAAACACCTGAATTATAGCCAATTTCTGGGCTATAATAGTAGACAACTAAACTTGCCGCCTTCCCAAGTTTTGCTATAGGCTTAAAGCCTGTAACTTCGCCCGATTCGTTTTTTATTAACGAAATAAATTTAGATAAATCTTCTGAAATTTCAACTGAAAATTTCAATTTGTCTTGAACTGAAACTTGAGATTCTCCAACTTTTATCCATAAGTTGACTAAATCTTTGAAAGAATAAGTGATGTTTGCTTTCTCTTCATCAACACTATAAACATCTCCTTCTTGCTTAATTGGCGCGCCTAAAATTGTGTATCCGCGATTTGTGTCATAACTTAATATTCCGTCTTTTTCTGTGGATGCAACGCCTTGCCTATATGCGACATCATTATCGATAACATCAAAGTTTGCGTCAATACTAAATGATATTGTTAAAGGTTGTGATTGAGAATGTGAATATTGTGCTTTAAATGTTACATCGACTTCTCCACTCTTTAAGGCTGAAAGTTGATATTTTATTTCGTCGCCAACTGAAACATAGCTAATTTGCAAAACAAGCCCATTGTTTGAAGTGATATTCAAAACATCGTCAATTCCATAATGTGTGTAAGCAACATTCAAATATCCATCTGTTGAAATTTCGATATCTTTACGTTCTCCGTCGATATCTAATTGATAAACGGTTGTTATTTCTGTGCCAACAATTCTTTTTATGATATACACAGTTTCATTGCCTGTGAATGGCGCAACAACCCTATTGCCGTTTTCATCAAGATATGAATATGTAACACTTAAATCGTTGATTTTTCCCGAATAGATGTTGATATTTGCGTTGCATTTGATTGTGTTAGAAATTTGTTCTTTTGGCGTTTCGACAACATAGTTTAAAGCAATATTAACAATTTTTTCATCTTCATTGTCGCCAAAAGCAATTTCATTCGTTGAAAGCAACATTTCATAAATTGTATATTCGCCGTTAATAGTTCCAACAGGCGCAGCATCAAAATACGTAGAAAGCGCATATTGCAAAGCATATTTTGTTCCACCGCTCAAATAATAGAGATAGTCAACAACTGCATTGTTTTCAAATGCTGCTAAAGAAATATTGCCAAATTCAACTTGTTTTTTAAATATTTCAACATCTGTTGTTTTAATTTTTATAGACAATTTTAAGCAATCGGTTGTTCTTTGAAGCACAAAACTATTTGTGTCATCATAAGGAGAAACGCTCTTTTCAATAGAAATTGTCAAACTATTTGAATCTAATTCAACTGTTTTAGAAATTCTAAATGGAAGCGTTATTAAAGTGCCATTTTCAGCGTTTGGAAGCGCTTTTATAATATAATTTTCGCCGTCTTTAATTGCGTTGCCATTATAATCGTTTTGAACAACTGCAAAAAGGATATCAAATTCAAATTGCGAAGTGCCCCCCATTGATGAGATAATCAACTTTTCATCGCTTAAAAGTTCATAAACATATTGAACGTCTGTGGAAAGTCCTTGTATCTCTCCGTTATAAACTTTGCAATTTATTTTGTTTTGCAAATCTGCATCTGTTTTAGAACAAACAAAATATTTAATCAAAGTGTTGGCTGGATTTTCATCTAAGTTGGTAATGAGAGCCAAGTCTGTCAAATTGATAATGATTGGCTTTGGAGTGCCGTTTTCATAGAAGAAAATCTCTTCATTCTTGCTGTCTGCAACCAATTCGTCTGATTTTTTATAATCTGAATTTTCGTTCCATTTAACTTCTGGCTCAACGATAGGAGCGACCACGCATTCTACATCAAAAGGTCCATATTTGCTGTTGTTTTCAACAATTCCTTCGTTTGATTTATAGAAAACTTGGATTCTAATTGCCGAATAATCCGCACCTTCATTGTTTGCAAGCGCCGCAATTTCCCAATAAGAATTATTTGGCAAGTTGCGATTGAATTTAACTTGATAGAAGTTGAAGCCATAATAATCGCTATCTACTAAGTCCATAACATAAACTTGAGAACCAATAAATGCGAAATATTTATTTTCTCCAGCAGTTGCATCAACCCACGCTCCGTTTTTATAAACTTGAATTGACAAATAGATGTTTTCAATTTCTTTTTGGACAGCACCTTGAGAATAGCCTTCCGCCAAAACGTTTATTCCCAAAGAATTATATTTTGTGCTGTTGTTCGCTGTTAAAATCAATCTGTTATTGATATCAAAGACAAGTTCGTTTCCCGTTCCTTGATAATTATCTGTTATCTCAAACCCGTCTATTGTGATGTTTGTTACGCGAATGTTTGCACTTGCTTGAAGGCCAATGCTCTTCAAAAGTTCAAATTGTTCGTTTAAAGTTAATGCAGCATTTTCGTCACTAGCTTGTGCATTTTTAAACACTCTTGCAAAAACTTCGCCATCGCCCGAAATCAAAGAGAGCAATCTTCCTAAATCTGATGCTCCAGAAACAGCAACGCCATCTTCATTTACGAGAATGATATTTTGTTCGTCATTATTTAATCCAAAAATGACCTTTTTATATTGAGCGGCCGCAGTTTGCCCATCTTTTCCATAAACATAAGCGCTGCGTTTTGGCGTAAATTCTACTTTCAAACCAAAATATGTTTCCAAATTTACAAGATAATAAGTTTTATCGTTTTCAACAATGGTGTTCAAAGTTGCGTCTGCACTTCCGTTATCTGTGCAAGGAACAACCTTAATGCTTTCAACAGGAACATCAATATTGATTGTTGTATTAATTCTGCTTAAAGATTTTGCTTCTGATTGAGCATATAGCGCAACAGTGCCGCCAATGTTATATAACTTTGTGTTTTCATCAATAGCGCCTTCATAGCCGTCATCAGGGGCAACACAAAGCAAAACGCTAAAAGCCTTGCCAAGCGTTATTGTTTTTGGGACTATAATCTTTCCGTTTGTTATGTATTCGCCTTCGCTTTCTTCAACAAGTGAATATTTAACTTGATTTCCTTGAGCGTCCAACGAATAGCAATATGGGGTGGCAGTTTCATTGTTTACTTTTAAATATTTTTTAGCAACTGTTGTTCCAAAATCTAAATTGATTTTGTTTTGTGTGTATTCAGTTGAAGTTGTTGCAATAATCATTTCAAAATTGTCAGACACATTATAATCACTTGTGTGTGCTGTAAATGATCTGTCTCTTATACACATCTCCGAGCCCACGAGACTAGGCATGATCTCGT
>URAC01000028.1 GCA_900545735.1 uncultured Bacillota bacterium
CTACACGAGCCTTATCGTCGGCAGCGTCAGATGTGTATAAGAGACAGACAATATGTTGATTAATTCATTTTGAAATAAATCAATAATATGTTATTATAAAAACGGAGGGAAAATGAAAAAAGGAAAAGGTTGTAATTTAGCAGCGGCTATTATAGAAATCATTTTGGCTGCATTTTTAATTATTGGAGGAGTATATTACTTAATTGCTGGCACTGCAACTTATACAAGTGACGAAGCACTTGCAGGCTTGGGTTCACTTTTGGCAATTATTGGCGCCGTTGCATTGGCTTTTGGAGTGATATATCTAACATTTGGTATTTTAACAATTAAATATACAAATTCAGATGCACAAGTTTATTATTCTAAGAAAAATGTTTTGTTAGCTTTTTCAATCGTTGAAAGCGTAATTATTGTATATTTTATTTATTCAGTAATTTCAGCAGGTGACCCATTATCATTCATTTCATTTTTAATTTATCTTTCTGCAACAATATTGCATTGGGTTGGCTATGGGCTTATGAACAAAGGCTCCAAACAATATGTAGAAAAACCAGCTAGTGTCGAAGTATTAACAGAAGAGAAAAAAGCGGAAGAATCTGGCTTTGATGCAGAAATGTATAGCCAATTAACAAAATTAAATGAATTAAAACAAAATGGCATTATTTCTGAAGAAGAATTTCAATCAATGAAAGACAAATTATTAAAAAAATAATCAATCAAAATTTGTAAAATGCTCAGAACTGAGCATTTTATTTTTTTGTTCATTTATTTGTTAAAATTTGAAAGATAATATATAATAATATAGAGGTCTAAATGGGAAAGTTTATTGAAAAAACATCAGAAGGAGTAAAAACATACACATTGTTTGCAAAAACAACAATGAAAAAAGTCTTGCAGTTGCAAGATATGCTTCATCTATACACCTTTATTCCAGAAAGCAAATCAATTCAAAAGGAAGTCTATTTAGATAGTCCAAACAATCTTTTAAAAAGTGCTGGATTAAATTTATGCAAATCAACGGAAAGCAACAAAGCGTTTTTTAAGGTAGAAAGAGAAAGATATGACGCCTCAAGCAAACGCAATGTTGTCCAACGC
Organism: uncultured Bacillota bacterium; assembly: GCA_900545735.1. Taxonomy (GTDB): domain Bacteria; phylum Bacillota; class Clostridia; order Christensenellales; family UBA1242; genus UMGS687. The sequence goes on from URAC01000028.1 coordinate 1,096, forward strand.
GCTGAAAAGATTTTTGTTCACGAAATTGGCTTGAGAGATACAGTTAAAGACCATATGTTTTTCTTGACAGACGGTATTAAACAAATGTTTTCCACTCAATTTTATATAGACTTAGACAATGTTTTAAAAACTGTTGTTCCAAAAATCGAAATGGAAAGCAAAAAAACAATCTACAAAGTTTTTTCAGGTCGTGGATTTAAAGGCGAAATGATTTTTGAAGATGTATCAATCAAAAATTTTGAAACTAAGCGTGTGGCTAACACTATGATGTTAACAATCAAGCAAATTTCAGCAAGATATGATAATTCAGATTTTAATGACCTAACTTCCAAGATAGAAAAATATTGCAGAGAAGTTATGCCAACAAATGATAGCAAATATGAAATTGCAAAGAGAATGACAAAATAAGGAGAATGATATGCCAACACCACATATAAGTGCAAATGATGGCGATTTTGCAAAAACAGTTATAATGCCAGGCGACCCAAAAAGAAGCGAATATATAGTAGAAAAATTTTTAACCGATGCTAAACTTGTAAACGATGTTCGCGGAGTTCAAGGCTATACGGGATTATATAAAGGCAAAAAAGTTTCAGTTATGGCTCACGGAATGGGAATGCCATCAATGGCAATTTATGCGCACGAATTATACAATTTTTATGGCGTAGAAAACATTATTAGAATTGGCTCGTGCGGAGCGATAAATGAAAATATCAAAATCAAAGATGTTGTTTTGGCAAATCCTGTTGTAACAGAAAGCAATATTGGCAGGGCATTTAAAGAACGCGATGAATTTGCTTATCCAACAGAAATTCTTGTAAACAAGGTTTTAAAAACCGCAGAAAAACTGAATGTTTCAGTTAAACAAGGCTTAGTTTTATGTTCAGACCTTTTTTATAAAGAGGAAGAAGAAAGCATAAAATGGAAAGATAAGGGCGCGTTGGCAGTTGAAATGGAAAGTTATGTTTTGTATAAAATTGCAAAAGAATATAACAAAAATGCTGTTTGCCTTCTGACTGTTGCCGATATGCTATATGACAGAACTTTTGAACTATCTGCAGAAGAGCGTCAAAAATCTTTTGACGAAATGATAACTTTGGCACTTGAAAGTGCTGTATAATAAATATAAAAATCCACTTTTGTTTAGTGGGTTTTTTATTTACTTTTATTGTGTTTTGTTGTATTATAGTGATATGAAAATAGATATTTTAACTTTGTTCCCAGAAATGTTTGATGCACTTAAAATGAGTATTTTGGGAAGAGCAACAGAAAGCAAAAAAATTGAAATCAATCTAATTAACATTAGAGATTTTTCTAAAGATAAACATAAAAAATGCGATGATGAAATATATGGCGGCGGAGCGGGAATGCTTATGATGGTCCAGCCAATTTATGATGCTGTTATGAGCGTAAAGACAGACAAAAGTTCAATTTTTGTATTCTCGCCAAAAGGGAAAACCTTCAATCAAAAATTTGCAAGCGATATGAGCAAACTTGAACATATTATTTTAATTTGTGGTCATTATGAAGGCATTGATGAAAGAGTGATAGAAATATTCCAACCTAATCTTTTATCTGTTGGCGATTTTGTTTTAACAGGGGGAGAAATTCCAGCAATGCTTGTTGTAGATTGCATTTCAAGGCTAGCAAACGGCGTTATTTCAAAAGATAGTTTAAATGAAGAAAGTTTTAATAATAATTTGCTTGAATATCCACAATATACTCGCCCCGCAGACTTTATGGGATATAAAGTTCCTGAAGTTTTGTTATCGGGAAATCACGCAGAAATTGCAAAATATAGGGCAAATTGTTCTCTTGAAGAAACAAGAAGGTATAGACCGGATTTATTAGGAGAAGAAAATGAATAAGATAAATTGGTTCCCAGGGCATATGAAAAAAGCCCTTGAAGAAATGCAAGCAGAAGTAAAAAATGTTGATGCAGTAATTTATGTGCTTGATGCTAGAGCGCCAAAGGCTTGTTTGAATCCTTCTTTTGTTAAAATTATTGGCAATAAGCCCATTTTATTTATTTTAAATAAGTGCGATTTGGCTGATGAGCAAAAAGTTAAGGAGTTTGCTCAAAATTTGATTTCAGAAAACTCAAAATGTTTGCTTTTAAACTCAACAGCTAGCGGAGCATTAAACAAGGTTACGAATGCTTTAAACGAACTTTGCAAAAATCAAATTGAAAGGTTTAAAAACAAGGGCGTAAATTATTATGTTCGCGCAATGGTTTTGGGCGTTCCAAATTCTGGCAAAAGCACACTTGTCAATAATCTTTGTGGCTCGGCAAGGGCTGTAACCGGCAATAAACCTGGCGTAACAAAGGGCAAACAATGGGTTAAACTTTCCAATAATATTGAAATTTTAGACACCCCTGGAACATTATGGCCAAACTTGGAAATTGAAGAAACGGCACTTAGATTGGCATACATCGGTTCAATTAAAGATGATGTTTTGCAAATAGAAGAACTTGTCTTGGAGTTAATTAAAGATTTAAAAAATTTATATCCTGAACTTTTAAAAGAGAAATATAAAATTGATGATGTTGAAAATAAATTGCCACTTGAAATTTTTGAAGAAATAGCAGAAATGAAAAAGTGCCTTTTGAAAGGCGGAGAAATAGATTATGAACGCGCCGCAAAAGCGATATTGGACGATTTTAGAAAATGTAGAATAGGAAAGATTACATTTTAGGAGAAAAATTGAAGCGATTAAATTATCTTAAAGGCAAAAAACAAGAAGCAATAGCACAAAACTTTTTAAAAAAGAAAGGCTATAAAATTTTGGAAAGCAATTTTTCAACTAAAATAGGCGAAATAGACATCATTGCAAAGGATAAAAATGTTATAGTTTTTGTTGAGGTTAAATATAGGACAACAGATGGTTTTGGATTGCCACGAGAAGCGGTGAACGGTTATAAGCAAAACAAAATCAAAAAAGTTGCGACTTTATATTTGAAATTCAATAAATTAGAGGAAAACGACATTCGATTTGATGTTATAGATATTTTGGGAGAAGACATAACTCATATCAAAAATGCCTTTTAATAAAAAAATAAAAAAGTTTGTAAAAAACACTTGCAATATTATTTAATATATGATATATTAGCACCAGACTTCGGGCGCTCCGCTGTCTTTTTTGTCGGATATGAACGCTTAGTAATATAGGAGGAAAAAGTCATGAATATGGTAGACATCATTGAAAGCGAAAACTTAAAAAAAGATGTTCCAGAATTTAATATTGGAGACACTGTTAAAGTTTTTGTAAAAATCAAAGAAGGTGACAAAGAAAGAATTCAAGCATACGAAGGTGTTGTTATTGCTAGAAAAAATGGCAGTGTTAGAGAAACATTTACAGTTAGAAGAATTTCTTATGGCGTTGGAGTTGAAAGAACATTCCCACTTCATTCACCACTTATCGACCACGTTGAAGTTACAAGACAAGGCAAAGCAAAACGTGCTAAATTGTATTACATTCGTAACCTCACTGGCAAGGCTGCAAAAGTTAAACAAGCAGAATAATAAAATAAATCCCAAGCAAATGCTTGAGATTTTTTTATTTTTGTGTGCCGTAGCCTAAACTAATTAACATTGCGAGATTTACTTTTCGCATTTTTTCGTTATCTAGTGTGGAAAGTTTGTCTTTTAAACGCCTTTTATCTATTGTCCTAATCTGTTCTAAAAGCACAACGCTATCTTTTGGCAAGTTATATTGAATTGCTGGCAATTCCACGTGGGTTGGGATTTTTGCTTTATTGATTTGACTGGTGATTGCGGCAACAATAACCGTTGGACTATATTTATTGCCCACATCATTTTGGATAATCAAAACAGGGCGAACGCCACCTTGCTCACTTCCAACAACGGGACTGAGGTCTGCATAGTATATTTCGCCGCGTTTAATTTCCGTTTTCTCCAGCATTTAAAATCCTTTCATAATTGTTTAGACTTTCAATTTCATTAAATTCATTTTCATGAGCAATTTTTTCTTCTTGTTCGCTTAGAAAGAATATTTTGAAATCTTCCTGTCTTATTGTCAGTGTATGCGAAACTTCTTTTAAAAGTTTTTGATTAGGCTCTGTGATTTCTAGTTTTTCAAGTTCATTTTTATACTTTTCTAATGGCATAATTATCTCCTTTAAAGTTTATTTTTAAACGCTCGATTGAGCGAAATATGTCGAAGTTATAATAGTAGTTTGTTTTTTAAATTAAAATTTATGTTGAAGTTTTTAATGTTTTTATGTCGATTTTTGAAATCAAAATTTTGACAATTCATTTAAAAGCGTTGACAAACTTTGATTAATGTTATACTATTTTGTCGACATTAAATTATTAGGAGAAAATATGAAAGTTTTAGTTGTTAACGCGGGCAGCTCTTCATTAAAATTCCAATTATTTGATATGGAAAATGAAAGCGTGCTTGCAAAAGGAAATTGCGAAAAAATAGGCATTGATGGTTCCTTTGTTGGATACACAATCAATGGCGTTAAAAAGGAAGTTAAAACTCCAATGCCAGACCATAATGTTGCAATGAGTTTGGTTTTAAAATTGCTCACAGACGAAAAAGAAGGGGTAATCAAAAGCTTATCTGAAATTCAAGCAGTTGGACATAGAGTGCTTCACGGTGGCGAAATTTATACAGACAGCGTTCTTGTAAATGACGAAGTTTTAAAAAATTTAGAAAGTTTAAAACCTCTTGGTCCACTTCATATGCCAGCAAACATTGCAGGAATTTATGCTTGCCAAAAAGCAATGCCAAATGTTCCAAATGTTGCAGTTTTTGACACTGCATTCCACGCACAAATGCCAAAAGAAGCATTTTTGTATGCTGTTCCTTATGAAGCATACACAGACTGGAAAGTTAGAAGATATGGCTTCCACGGAACAAGCCATAAATTCGTTTCTGGCGAAGTTGCAAAATTGCTCGGCAAAAATGTTGAAGATTTAAAAATAATCACGGTTCATCTTGGAAACGGTTCTTCTGTTGCCGCTGTTGAAGGTGGTCATAGTGTAGACACTTCTATGGGCTTCACTCCACTTGAAGGTTTGATTATGGGAACAAGGTCAGGTGATGTTGATGGCTCTGTTGCTGGATTTTTAGCAGAAAAAGAAGGCTTAACTGCAAGTGAAATGGTTACTTATTTGAACAAAAAGTGCGGCGCTTTAGGAATTTCAGGCGTTTCAAGCGATATGAGAGATATCAATAAAGCAGCTGAAGAAGGCAATGAAAGGGCTAAACTTGTTGTTCCTATGATGGCTTATAGAATTAAAAAATACATTGGCTCTTATATTGCAGCAATGAATGGGGTAGACGCAATCGTGTTTACAGGCGGTATTGGTGAAAATCAAGAAGATTTGAGAGAATTGGCTCTTAAAGATATGGATTTCTTTGGCATTGAAATTGATGTTGATAAAAACAATCATTTGCCAAGAGACACAGTTGAAGAAATTTCCACACCAAATTCAAAGGTTAGAGTTTTCAGAATTCCAACTAACGAAGAACTTGTTATTGCAAGAGATACAATAAGATTGTCAAATTTAGGTTAAAAATTGTTGACAAATATTAGATTTATGCTATAATGGCAAAGTAAAATTTGAAAGATACACAAAAGGGAGGATAATATGGCAGTTCCAAAACGTAAAGTTTCCAAAGCAAGAAGAAACTCAAGAAATTCAAATAATTTTAAAGTTAGTGCTCCAACATTAGTAGAATGTCCAGAATGCCACGAACTTAAAGCCCCTCATAAAGTTTGCAAAAATTGCGGAACTTACAAAGGCAAAAAAGTTGTTGAAGTAGAAAAAGATAAAAAAGAAAATTAATAAAAAACCTTTCAAACGAAAGGTTTTTTTATTTCAATGTTTCACTTGCGGTTTTTGAATAAGCCCTAACAAGACCACCAGCGCCAAGTTTTATTCCACCAAAATATCTTACAACAACAAGCAAAGAGTCCTTTTTATCCTGCTTTTGTAAAACATTTAAAATTGGCTTGCCGGCTGTTCCAGAAGGCTCTCCATCATCAAATGCTTTTTCGCTAAAAGGGTTTGTCAAACGATAAGCATAGCAAATATGCGTTGCTTTTTTATGTTCCTTTTTTAAATTGTTTAAAATTTCCACCACTTCATCTTGTGATTTTACAGGGAAATATAGCCCTATAAATTTAGATTTTTTTATTTCTAGTTGCATATTCACATATTAACATATTTTAAAAAAAAGATAAAAATAAATAAATACAATTTGACAATGATATATAAAAGTGATAAAATTTTGCAGTCAAAGGATAGGTTATGATTACAAGCAAAGAATTAAGAAAAAAATGGTTAGATTTTTATGAGAAACGCGGACACGTAAACATCGGTGCGGTTTCTCTTCTTGGTGACGGCACAACAGGCGTTATGTTTAATGTTGCAGGCATGCAACCTCTTATGCCATATCTTTTAGGCAAGCCACACCCTGCAGGGAAAAGGCTTTGCAATGTCCAAGGCTGCATAAGAACAATCGATATTGATGACATTGGAGACGAATCTCATTGCTCATTTTTTGAAATGATGGGAAATTGGAGCTTAGGAGATTATTTTAAAAAGGAAAAAACTGCTTGGACTTTTGAATTTTTAACAAAAGAATTGGGCTTTGATAAAAATAAAATTTGTGCAACAGTTTTTGCTGGCGATGAAAATGCTCCAAGAGATGAAGAAACGGCAAAGTTATTAGAAGAAGTTGGCGTTAAAAAAGAAAATATTTTTTACTTGCCTAAAAAGGATAACTGGTGGGAATTAGAAGGAACAACAAACACTCCTTGCGGTCCAGACAATGAATGGTTCTATCCAAGGCACGACAATCCTTGCTCAGACCATTGCGATGTAACTTGTGATTGTGGAAGATGGGTCGAAATTGGCAACGATGTGTATATGCAATATAAAAAATTGGAAGGCAACAAATATGTTGAACTGGAAAATAAGAACGTAGACACTGGTTTTGGCTTCGAAAGGCTTTTAATGTATGTTAATGGCTTAACAGATATTTATAAAACAGACCTTTTTGCCGATGTTATATCATATTTACAAAATGAAAGCGGCAAAGATTATGAAAATGATTTTGAAGCTAGAAAAGCAATGAGAATTATTGCCGACCATATGAGAACTTCAGTTATGTTGATAGGTGACAAAAACGGAATTGTTCCATCAAATGTTGGTGCAGGATATATATTAAGAAGGTTGATGCGCAGAGCAATTCGTTATGCAAGACAACTTAATTTGAGCGAAGAGGCTTTAAATAATGTCGCTAAAATTTATATTGAAAAAATATATAATGAAGCATATCCACTTTTGTTAGAAAAAGAAGAATACATTTTGAGCGAAATTTCAAAAGAAGTATTAAAATTCTCAAAAGTTGTTGACGATGGCATCAAAGAATTTGAAAAAGTGATTGGCGGGCTTGAAAGAAAAAATCAATTTATGTCGCAAAAAGATGCAAATTTTGTTGAAGATAGAACAATAACAGGCAAAGCGGCATTCAGATTATATGACACTTTCGGGTTCCCTATTGAAATGACAAAAGAATTGGCAAGGGAAAAAGGCTATAACGTTGACGAAGAAGGCTTTAACGAAGCATTCAAACATCATCAAGAAATTTCAAAACAAAGCGAAAAAGGTGAATTTAAAGGCGGCTTAGCTGATAGTTCATATCAATCAACAAGGTTGCACACTGCAACGCACTTGCTTTTGGCAGCGCTTAGGAAAAAGTTTGGCAGCGATGTCCATCAATGCGGTTCTAACATCACGCCTGAAAGATTGAGATTCGACTTTAATGTTGATAGGAAATTAACTCCAGAAGAACTTTTAGAAATTGAAAATGAAGTCAACAATAACATTCAAAGAGCGATAGATGTTGAATTTTATGAACTTCCAATAGAAGAAGCAAAACAAATGGGCGCAACAGGCATATTTGATGACAAATATGGCGATATTGTAAAAGTTTATAAAATTGGCGACGTAAGCATAGAAATGTGTGGCGGACCTCACGTTAAAAACACTTCAGAACTTAACAAGTTTAAAATTGTTAAAGAAGAAAGTTCGTCAGCAGGCGTTAGAAGAATAAAAGCGATTTTAGAGTAAAAAATAATAAAAGAAGGTGAAATTATGAAAAAATTCAATAAAAATTCAACTATTGGTGAAGTTCTAGATGTAGATGAAAGCAATTCAGTAATTTTGCAAGGCTTTGGAATGCATTGTTTTGGTTGCCCAATGAGCCAAATGGAAACACTTGAAGAAGCGAGCGAAGTTCACGGATTTGACTTAAATTTACTTTTAGATAAATTGAACAATAAGTAGAAAATATCTCTCTAAAAAGCCTTGCAAATGCAAGGCTTTTAACATATATTCACATATTTTCATATATAAATCAGAGGTTTGTTTTGACCGATTTAAAAGTTAAAAAGAAATATCCTTTGATTAAAAATCTTTGCAAAAATTCATATTATTGTGGAATTTTGCAAAATTTATTTGCTGGAAACGAAAGCGAATGTGTGATACTTATGCAATTAAAATATCAAATCAGCATCTTAACTGGCTTTTATGATAATTATGTTGAAACTCTAAAGAGTATTTGCTCAAATGATTTATATCATCAAGAACTTTTGGCACACGCAATTTTGATGTGTGGCGGCGACCCCATTTATGCCAATGCACAAAATAAATGGCTCGGCGGAAGGCAAGTCGATTACATTAAAGACCTCAAACAAATAATTTCCTATGACATCGAATTTAAAGAAAAAATGATTATAGATTATAAAATTGCCATTGCAAAAATTGAAAATTTTGAAATCAAATCGTTATTGGCAAGTATTTTGCAAGATGAAGAAAGCCATTTAAGACAACTTAAAAATTTGAAATAAAAACTCGTTAGAATTTCTAACGAGTTTTATTTCCAGTTCACTTCAATCAATCTATTTGGGTCAAAGAAGGATAAGTTTGGGCATTGCTTTCTATGAACAACAATTCCTTGCCCGTGAGAAACAAATCCGACAATTTCATCGCCTTCAATAGGGCAGCAGCATTTTGCAAATTTAATCAACAGATTGCCAACACCTTTAACATTAACAGAATTTTCTTGTGGTTTGTAATTTTCCATTTGTGGTTGAATTACAATTTCTTTTTTCGCTTGTTTTTCAATGTCATTTTCATAAATATGAACAAGTTTTCCAGCAATGATTTTTGCAGATGACGAGCCATATCCTATGCTTGCACAAAGTTCATCATAAGTTGAAAAACAACATTTATCTAGCAAAGTGTCAACAAATTTTTTGTCTGTCAATTTGCTAACGGAATATCCCGCATTTTTAATTGCTTGTTCAAGCATCAATTTTCCCGCCTTGATGTTTTCTTCCTTCATTTCTTTGCGGAAATAAGCAAGAATTTTATTTCGAGCCGCCGAAGTTTTTATGATTTTAAGCCAATCTCTAGAAGGCCCTTTTGAATTTGGGTTTGTGATAATTTCAACGATATCTCCATTCTCAAGCGATTTTGTTATAGGCTGCATTTTGCCGTTAACCTTAGCCCCAACGCATTTGTTGCCGATGTCTGAATGAATTGCATAAGCAAAATCAATAGGGGTTGATTCTGCTGGCAAGTGCAATACTTTTCCTTTTGGCGTTTGAACGAAAATTTCGCCGTCATAAATGTCTACCTTCAAACTTTCAATAAGTTCTTCGCTAGTCATTTGTTTTTCTTTTTCCATTATTTCTCTTATCCAACCCAAACGCTCGTCAAGAGAATCTAATTTTGTTCTTTTTTCTTTATACATCCAGTGCGCAGCAACACCAAATTCTGCACATCTGTGCATTTCTTTTGTTCTTATTTGAATTTCAACTGGCACGCCTTGAAACATAACGGTTGTGTGCAATGATTGATAGCCGTTGGATTTTGGAATCGCAATATAATCTTTAAAACGATTTTGAAGTGGCGTTACTTGACTGTTAATTTTGCCAAGCAAAGCATAGCAATCTTCCACGCTTTCCAAAATGGCTCGAACGGCGACAAGGTCATATATTTTATCTAAATTGCCATTTTTTTGCTTCAATTTTTTATAAATGCTAAATATATGCTTTTTTCTGCCCATAACTTCGCCTTTAATGCCAAGTTCGTGCATATATTTGCGCACTTCTTCTTTTAAATTATTTACAATTAATTCGCGTTCTTTATATTTTTTCTCAACTGCAGCATTTATCTTTTCAAATTGTTCAGGATATAAATTTTTAAACGCCAAATCTTCAAGTTCACTCTTTATGCTGGACAAGCCGAGCCTGCTCGCAAGTGGGGCAAACAATTCCAATGTTTGTTTGCTTTTGATTTTTATAAGTTCTTCCTTGCTTTTGTCCTTTGAAATCACTTGAAGTTCTGCAAGCACAAAACACAATTTAACTACTGTCTCTTATACACATCTGACGCTGCCGACGATAAGGCTCGTGTAGAT
>URAC01000029.1 GCA_900545735.1 uncultured Bacillota bacterium
AGATCATGCCTAGTCTCGTGGGCTCGGAGATGTGTATAAGAGACAGTTACAATACTTCACTAATGCCCTAACATCTTTTAAAATCCCATATGCATGAACGTATATAACAGTGCTTATATTGTCAGTATTTTTATTCACAACATCATTGATATTAAGGCAAAAATCCTGATCAACATCGACAAATAACGGGAAACACCCATATTCTAGAATAACATCTACAACACTTTTACAAATTGTTATGGGGACAATGATATACGTGCCCTTTTTAATTTTAGCATTCATTAAACAATATTTAATCGCTTCTGAACCATTATTTGTAATTTTACCATAATTAAAACCTAGAGTTTTGCAAATATTATGTTCTATTTTATTTTTCAAAATACGCATACATTGTCCTCGCCACTTCGTCATTACCTTTTATGTCATAATGCAAATTATAAAATCGATCTTGATATGCTCCAAAAGAAATGTTCCAATTTTCTACACTCTCATATACAGACCCTTCAAAGTCAATGTAATTAATATTTTTATATTTACTCAAAAACTTAAAAATATTGTCATATAGAAAAGCAATTGTTCCAAAATCGTAATTTTTATCAAAATATGAATACATGATATAAGCTATTTTATTTCTCCATAACATACCAACAGAGCCTATAACTATATTATCTTTTATTGCGACAAAACACATTCCATTGTCATTTTTTATGGCTTCCGATAATATTGATTTAACTTCTTCGGCAGATGACTCAAACCCATATTTACTTTCCCATTCAACATATTTAGAAATCTTGGTATACTCAAGTTTAGAGTCAACTAAAAATTTAACATCATTTTTTACAGCCTTTCTTATTTCTTTTCGCCTATCGTGGCCATAGTTTAAGTATAATTTTTCAGGATTAGAAATATCAAGTTTATATGTATATCGAACTTCTGGCATAAAACCGCTTCTAATGTAAGGCATAATATCAACTATCATCGGGTCAATAGAAAAAGATATGCTATTAAAACGTTCCTTTAGTGTTCGAATTAAGGTATTGTTTAAATCTCTTAAATACCTAATTTTGTTCCTTTGCTCGTTTGGCACGAATTTTATAACAGGTCCACCATAAGGGATATACATCGTACTTTGGTTTAAGTCCTTGCAATCATTGTGACAAAACAATGGCATAAATGCAATTATTCTATCGTTTTCTTCTATAATAATAAATTGATTAACTTTTTTTAAACTAGTAAACCAGTCTGTAGAGAAAACAGTTCCATTAAAACTATTATCAATAAAATCATCTATGTTTATTTTGTTTACCAATTCTTTATGTGTTATTAATTTCCCAACCATTTCATCCTCTTATTTCAAAATGATATCTATCAACTTCGCCATTTTTTAACATGTCATAAAACTGGCTACGTCTGCCCCAAAAATCCAATTTTAAATTGTTATTTTGATCGTTTAAAATATGGTTCATATGATTAAATAATACTTTTATACCAGCATTGTAGATTCTCCCATTATCAGAAGCTCCCCATTTGACTGCAAACCATGTATCATTATCTGCTTTAAACCATAATGAATAAGCTAAAGGGGCTTTATCTTTAAACGCTACCATTAAAGAAGATTTGCTTGGCTCTGACATTAAATAAAATACATATTGCAAATCTTCTCTGTCTAAAGATTTCATATCGCATTTATCTTTGCCTTTCCATGACCTTTTATCTATTGATAGAACGCTTGTCCATAAATCTAAATTCCCATTAAATATTTTATATTCCAATGTATCATCATTAACATATTTAACATAATCTCTTTTCAACAACTCACACTTGGATTTTATATACACATTTAATGATTCATTAATTGAAAGGGTAGGGGCTTTCCATTGATCGTTTATTATTAATTGCAATTTATTCTCATTACACCAAGTTTTTAAAAATTCAAGTTGATCTTTGGATAAATCAATATACTTGAAAACAACCTTTTTATCATTAACAATGGAACTTTTTATTAGTTTTAATAAGTTTTCCGAGAAATTTATTGCAAAAAATTGCAAACAAAGTATTTCATTTTCTCTGATTAGAAAATCAACATTATCAAGTGTAACAATATTGCTTATATCATATCTTATTTTATTTGATTGTTTCCAAATTTTACTTGTTGTGAAATTATTTGTTTGCAATTTGAAATTCCTCCATTTTTGAAATAATATATTTGATATGTTTTTTTCGTAATTGCGAAGATAAATTAAACCAAGCAGTTCTATTTATTAAATCAATTGCAACAGGGCAATCATTTTCTGAATATTCAATATCGGTAAGGTTAAATGGATAATTGGACTTATTGGGACCTTGTTTTTTTATAAATACATCATATCCGTTTATAAGTTTTGTACAATACTTATTGAAAGGAATATTGTTTTCATTCATAAAAGATATAAAATCAGAGCATTCCTTTTGGCTTTTAAATTGTAAACACAGGCTCACATTTATGTTTGTATTTAATTGTTTTTTTGCCCTAATGCTATAATAAGGTGTATTTTTTATATATTTATTAAAGTAATCAAAATTTTCATTTTGCTTTTTGATTATTTTATTTATTTTACCTAGTTGAGCAAGTGCAACAGCGCTTTGCAGCTCAGTAAGTTTATAATTCTCTCCGTAAGAAGTCTCTCCATTATTCCATGTGGGGTAGTCACACCCAACTCTATGTCCACCATTATCATGATAATCTTTTGCTTTTTGATATGCACTATAATCATTGGTTGCTATAAACCCACCCTCGCCACAAGTTATAGTTTTGCCTGCTTGTAGACTGAAAGCTCCAATATTTCCAAGCGTACCGCTTTTTTTATTATTATACTCACTGCCAAATGCCTGCGCTGTATCTTCTATAATTATTAGATTGTGTTTCCTTGCAATTTCAATAATTGGATTCATATCACAACATTGACCTTGCATGTGAATACACATAATTGCTTTAGTTTTCTTTGTTATTGCTTTTTCAATTTTGGTAGGATCAATGTTCATTGATTCATCAATATCTACAAATTTAGGTATCGCTCCACAAGCCAAAACACTAGACGCTGAAGCAATAAATGTAAATGGGCTCATAATCACTTCATCACCGTTGCCGATGTTATATGCTATACAAGATAATTTTAATGCTGACGCCCCATTTGAGCAGGCTAAAACATATTTAACACCTAAATACTGTTTAATTTTTTCTTCTAATTTGTCTGTCATGTATAATAAATTTGGACCATGATATCTAAACAAAGATTTGGAATTCAAAACTTTTAATACATTTATTTTTTCTTTCAAGCCAATATAATTGGTACCTATGAATGGATTATTTGGTATTTTCATTTTTTATTCCTTTTAAAATTGTGTTTACAACGATTTCAGATGCATTATTTGAAAACTTTGATGCATAAATGTCTCTTTTGGCAAAATAGGAGTTCTGATTTTGTGAATTTATGAATTCATTTACTCGATTAGATAAAATATTTGAATTGTCTGATAAGTATTTTTTTACATTCTCTACGACCATTTTCACCCCAGTTTCTTCATCTAATAAGTTGGGTACATCATTATAAAATGAGTAACTGTCCCAGTTAACCAAATTAAAACCTAAATCTAGTTTTTTGTATTCATTTAATTGTAATAATTGACTATAATTTATTGGAGGAATAAACATAATGGCCTTGGCAATACCAACAGACTCCATAAAATTCCCCAAACCAGATGACATAATCACATGCGAACAAATATGAAGTTTATCTAAATATTCTTTATTAGAAAGTGTTTTTATCTTAACATTTGGGAACGGCAGAGAGATTTTAACTAACGCGTCAATCACTCCACTGCCACCACAAACATAAATTGTATCAAATTTTTTAACTACATTTGTAGTTAATATTTCTTTTAAAATTTTCAAATAAAATTTATCAACTATTTCCTTGTCCAACATAAAAGATTCTGCTCCGCCAAAGTTAATCATCAACGAATTCTCAGATTTATAGTGCTTTCTATCAATATCTCTTAATGGCCCAATAAATATTGGAGATTTTACATCTTTGCCTATTTTTTGAAAATTTTCTTTACTGCTGAACGTCTCTGATATGAAATATCCATCAATATTTTCTAGCCCAGATGTAATCCTATCCCACATCCACACTAAATTGTCTATAAAATAAACGTTTTTATTACCTAATCGTTTTGCATAGATTGCACCAAACTGATTTTCTGAACTTAAAACCGCAACAGCATCTTTAAATATTTGTTGTTGTTTTTCAAGCTCTGAATAATCATAAGTTTTACATTCAATCACTTTGTCAAAAAGATTAGATAGTACAGCCTGTTCTTTCGCTATACTTGTTCCTAAAAAGTATAATTTTATATTTAATTTTTGACGGTATAACTCATTTTTTAGCTGTTTTATTACATTTAGGCATGTTATTATTGGACCGTATCCAAACTTTTCTGCTGTGACTAAAATATAATTATCCATATTAATCCTCTTTTAAATAACACCTATTGAAAATGCAATTTGATTCATCACATTTTGCTTTACAATTTAATTTACCATTATTCAATTCAACTAAAAGTTGTTTTCGTTTTTTATCATTCCAAATTTCTTTAAAAGACGCTTTATGTAGATCACCTAAACAATACAAAATTCTATCTCTATGTATTGAACAATCACATGGATAAACTAAGCCAGTAGGACCATCTATAAAAGCTGCAAAATTTGCAAAAAAACACCTCATATCATCGTTTTGCAATCTTGCACCATTTTCATCTATATTTTCATTAAAAATGTTTAGATTTTCACATAGTAAACTTATATTATATTTTTTGATCAGGTCTAAATAATGCTGCTTGCTTTCATTAAAAGCCACTACCTGTTCTTTTGTTGGAGTTAATTCTTTACAATCTTTAATCAATATAGGATTAATAAAATCAAAATTTATTTTTTCTTTTAGTTTAATAAAATCTTCAAAGTAGTCGATGTTTTCACTATTTATTACATGATTAAGATTAATTTTTACTAATGGTTTAATTTTCTTTAACTCATTAATTCCATTAGCTGCATTTTCAAATAAATTATTAGTTCTTCTTAATTTATTATGGACCTTGGGGTCGCTGCTATCAATTGAAACAAATACTGCTTTTAAGTTTACATTTACTAACTTATTTATTTGATTTTTCAATAAAAAACCATTTGTTATGAAGATAATTTCTAATCCTTTACTAGATGCATACTGCATATAACTTATGATATTATTATCCATGAACGGCTCGCCACCGCCAGTAAAATGTATGTACTTTGTACCCAAGTCTGCAAATTCATCAATCAACTTGTATACATCAATTGAACACAACTTTTCTTTGTTTTGTCTAACATCACAAAAAACACAGTTGGCATTACAAACATTGGTTAAGGATAAATAAACAAAGAATGGTTTATCTTTATATTCTTCTTTTACTTTGTTTATGTTTTCATTTAACAATGAAAGATACATTAATTTTCTCCTTTCGTGGTAATTGTCTTCTTTATATCCTCGAGTAATTGCTTTGATGGAAAACAATCAGAATAATGATAAATTACGTTTGTTAAACTTTTTAATCCCATCACTACCGGTGAGTATTTCTTATCTTTTTCTAAAAAAATATGCATAGTTTTTTTATTGGCTGATGCCCAACCCATTTCAACATGGACGCCTCCTGAAATGGGATCTCCTGGAACAACAATCATTAAATCTGACTTGATTACACCGTCATAATCATTTGGTACGCATTCTTCTGGTCCTTTATATTCTGCGCCCCAATTTTCTCTTTCGTGAGCTAAGAAATACTGGTGGTTATTTTTTTTGGCTATTTTTTTTAACTCATCAAAAAAATATCTGTATTGAGTTTCAACTTGACCTGTTTTTTTGTCACAAAGTTGAGCAAATGGGAAAGCATAAAAAATATACATTTATTTACCCTCCTTTAACTGTTTTATTCTTTTTTGCGTTCTTATTAATTTTGCTAATCTTATCTTTTGAATTTTTTCTTCGCCAAAGTACATTTCTATTTGTTCAAGCATATTGTGAACATCCGCCAACTCTTCGTATAGGTTGTCTTTTACGGCTTGATCAGCGTTTTCATAATCATACCTTTTATATTTACACAACGCTTTTATTAATTCTCCCATCTCTTCAATCAGCATTGTGCTTTGTGGTTCATAGCCCCAATAATCTAATGCTTCTTTTGAAATTTGTTTAATTTGATCCATTTTTACCTCCTGAATTATGATAAGTTTATCAGATTTTTTATAGTAAGTCAACTAATTATAAATTATTTTTATAAAAAACTACCCATATTTAGGTAGTTATTGCTTTATTATAGAATCTATCAACTCTTTTCCTTCACTTGATATGTATTTTTC
Source organism: uncultured Bacillota bacterium (assembly GCA_900545735.1). Classification (GTDB taxonomy): domain Bacteria; phylum Bacillota; class Clostridia; order Christensenellales; family UBA1242; genus UMGS687. Next base: position 6,428 of record URAC01000029.1, read on the forward strand.
ATTATAAACTACATTGATAGGGATAATTGGTAATTCAAATTTAGTGTCTATAATATTAAATTGTTCATGGTTTTGAATTAATTCTTTGGCGATATAAAATATTGCATCAACTTTACCCATTAATGACAAAGCAACCTGATTTGAATTGAACTCGTATTTAGGTTCTATTTGAATATTATTTTTCAATAATGTTTTATTAAGTTCTTTTCTGGCTTGAGTAGTGGCAAGTGGCATTGCAAAAATACATTTAGAGAAATCATCGTCTTTAAGTTGTTTATCTTTACTTGAAACAAATTGCATGTGTAAAGTTGCAACTTCAATTTTATTTAATTTTCCTAGATATGTACCAGCAATAATAGCAAATTCTAATTCTTTATTTTCAACTTTTTTTATTAAATTATCAAAGTTGTCATCCAATATCTTAAAATTTACATTATGACTTAACTTAAGTTGTTCTTTTAAAGAAGCTAACGCATTAATCAAATAAGACTGTATTCCAAAAGTTAATCTATAATTTTCAATTGTGGACTTATGGAATAAAGTTTGCTCTGCCATTTTTAGAGTATTAAAACTGTCTTCAACATACTCAAGAAGATCTTTCCCTGTTTTTGTTAGTTCTATTTTTTTGCCCCTTCTTATAAACAAAGTTGTGGAAATGGATTTTTCTAATTCAGATATTGTATAACTAATGGCAGGTTGCGACACACCAAGTTCTTTTGCTGCAAGCGAAAAGTTTCCTAATTTAGCTACATAGTAGAAAACTTTATAATAATTAAAATCAATCATAATAATACCTCTTAACTTATTATAACATTTTTTTATGATAAATCAAGTTAATATAAACAAAATCTTCTAATATCATTAAAATGTCACGAATTTGTGCAGAAAAAATGCAAAATTTTTGCAAAAGTGTTGTTTTTTAGTGTATTATTTTTGTATTGTGTTGTATAATATTGTTTGTAAAATATGAATTGCCAAAATGCTAGTAAAATAAGGCGTTTCAGCAATTTTATAAACGATAAAAATGGTGAAAAACGACACAAAAACTCAAACCCGTGATAAAAGAATTTGATTTCTTCGGAACCATTATGGAGGGTTCGAGTCCTTCTGGGAGCACCATTTATATTAAATATACTGCAAGTTTTTTATATTAAAAAAGCCAACCTGTTTAGGTTGGCAATTTTTAATTTATTATTTTTTTCTATAACCGCATTTTTCGCATACGCCATTTTCATTGAGCGCAATTCCGCAAAGTGGGCAACGTTCTAATGAAATCCTTGATGGGAATTCTGCAGAACCTGCGTTAACTCCGCTTGTAAATGTAAGTTTAACAATGTTCAATTTGTCTTTTAATAGGTCATATACAATTTTAATCATTCCTTCAACAGTCATTGTTTCTTTTGTTACAACCAATCTGCATTCTGGGTAAGCAGTTGCAAGTTCAGTTTTAAATGCTGGACCTTTCATAGTGTTGCTTGGCGCGCCATTTCTAATTCCTTGTTCTTCATAAACTTTCAAAATAGCTGGAAGAAGTGGGTCATCTTCTCTCAAAACTAATGCGTGGTCGAAATTTTGCAAAACCTCCCAAGCAGTTTTTTTTATTTCATTGCAAGGGAAAACCATATTTACCCCTTCATTTACTGAATCTTCAACTTCGATAGTTAAAGTTCCTGTGTGTCCGTGCAAATATTGCGCTTCACCTTTAAACCCATAAAAACGGTGAGCATATTGCAAGTCAATAGATGTAATACTTCTCATTTTATTCTCCTTTTATTTTTTGACATTCTTCGCAAATGCCTTTAAACATAAGGTCATAGCCATCAACTATAAATCCGTGTGAATTTTTTATGGAATTTTGCAAATTTTTAATAAAATCCATATCCACATCAACAACTTTGCCGCATTTAACACATCTTATGTGATAATGATTTTCGCAGATATGGTCATAATGGTCCGCCCCACCCGGAACTTCTAATCTACGAATTTCACCAGCATCAGCAAGCTCTTTCAAATTGCGATACACGGTTGTTTTGCTAATATTTGGATAATTAGCAACAACACCCTCATACACTTCTTCAGCAGTGGCGTGGCCTTTTAACTTTCGCACCATTCCCAAAACCAAATTGCGCTGAAGTGTGTTGCGTTGAATCATAGTTTTTGCTTCTCCTTTATGTTCTTATTGATAATAAATGCTAATTGCAACTAATTGTCAACTAAATTATGATAATTTTTTAAAAAATTTTTTAAACCACAAATCGCTTGACAAAAAAGTATCTATATTTTAATATTAAGTAAGAAAAGTAAGAAAAATAAGACAAATGAGGTGAATATGGAAACAAATAAATTTATTTGGACAACAAAAGTAACAAGCAAAGGTCAGATTGTGCTTCCAAAACAAGCAAGAGAAGTTTTTGATATTAATGAAGGCGACACTTTGATTTTGTTTGGAGATAAAGAAAAAGGCATAGCGATTGCAAAATATGACGAATATTTAGCTTTTGCCGAAGCAATTTTTAAAGCAAAAAATGGAGATTAAAAATGATTGAAATTAAAAACTTAACTAAAAAATTTGGAAAACTAACAGCAGTAAATGATGTCAGTTTTTCAATCAAAGATAATGAATGTTTTGCCCTTTTAGGCCTTAATGGTGCGGGAAAAACAACACTTATCAATATGCTTTCCACAAGTTTAAATCCAACTAGCGGAAATGCCACTATCGAAGGCTTCGATTTAGTTCATGACAAAAAGAAAATTCGAACTTTCATAAATATATCTCCACAAGAAAATGCTATTGCAAAAAATTTGACTGTTGAAGAAAATCTTAAATTAATCGCATCACTTTATGATGTTCCTAATAGCCAAGAAAAAATTAAAAATTTGATTGATAAATTTGGGCTTCAAGAAAAAGAAAAAGTTTTGTGTAAAAAACTAAGTGGTGGACAAATGCGAAGACTTAGCATTGCCCTTGCAATTTTGACAGAACCTAAACTCTTGTTTTTAGATGAACCAACACTTGGTCTAGATGTAAAAGCACGAAAAAAATTATGGGAAATCATACAAAACTTAAAAAATAAAATGACAATCATTTTAACAACTCATTATCTTGAAGAAGTTGAATGTTTGGCAGACGATATCGCTATCATAAGTCGCGGAAAAATTAAAGCGATAGGGGCGCTCAGCGAAATATTAAATCAAACGCATTGTGAAACTCTAGAACAAGCCTTTATTAGCCTTTCGGAGGAAGAATAATGAAAAAGACATTAGCGCTTACACAAAGAAATATTAAAGAAATGATAAGAAATCCTCTTAGCATTGTGTTCTGTTTGATTTTTCCAGTTTTAATGCTAGTTTTAATGCAAGTAATTTTTATGAATTTAGAATATATTCCAGACAACTTTAAAATAGAAAATTATGCAAGCGGAATTTGCGTTTTTGGCTACGCATTCATAGGAATGTTCGTTTCACTTCAAATTGCCTCAGATAAAAACACTTCTTTTATGAAAAGATTAAACATTGCCCCAATTAACAAATTTGACTATTATTTTAGTTATATTCTTTCCGCCCTTCCACTTGCGATATCCCAAACAATTATATTTTTTGCCATTGCATTAATTTTCAAATTTCCACTTAACGCTAACATTTTGTTAAGCATCATATATCTAATTCCTTCGGCAATTTTATATATCTCTCTTGGAATTATGATTGGAATAATTTGCAAAAATGAAAAACAAACAGGGCCAATCTCGTCAATTTTTATTTCCTTAATTTCAGTTTTGGGCGGAGTTTTTATGCCATTAAATATGCTAAAAAGTGGTTTTGCAACATTTGTTAATTTGCTTCCATTCAGTCATTCCGTGGCAATTTCAAGCGAAATCCAAACTATTGGCGCAAGCGCTATCTATCCACACATTTTATTCTTAATCGGCTACACTGCCCTATTTTTGATTGTATCTTTAATAATAGAAAAAATCCGCGATAAACGATAAAAAATTGAAACATCAAAAATTAAACTAATAACTTATGCCATAACAAGCATTTGAAAAAATTAACATTATAGATAATTCTTTTAATAACTAATAAATATTTTTTTTCATTTTTCTTAACCTACTATCTACTCTGTCTCTTATACACATCTCCGAGCCCACGAGACTAGGCATGATCTCGT
>URAC01000030.1 GCA_900545735.1 uncultured Bacillota bacterium
TGATATACCTAAGGAAAAATATATGAAATTAAAAGATATTTTGTTAAATGTGCCATTAAAAGAAAATTTTAAAGGAAATGCAAATTTAGACATTACAGATATATCTTTTGATAGTAGAAAAAATTTTGATAGCTCGCAAAATGCCATTTTTGTTTGTTTGAGAGGTGAAAACACAGATGGGCATAATTTTGCCAAAGATGCTGTAAATAATGGCGCAAAAGTTGTCGTTTGCGAACACAAATTAAATGTCTGCAAAAATGAAGTTGTTGTTGAGTCAACAAGAAAGGCCTTATCGCTTATGGCATCTAATTTTTATTCCAATCCTCACAAAAAGATGAAGATGATTGCCATAACGGGAACAAATGGGAAAACAACAACAACATATATGCTTAAAAGCATTTTAGAAAGTGCTGGATATAAAGTTGGGCTTGTGGGCACAGAAGGTGCATATATAGGCAAACAATTTGTTTCGGTCAATTTAACAACGCCAGACCCAATGGACTTGCAAAAGGTATTATCTGAGATGGTCGCTTTTGGTTGTGATTATTGTGTTATGGAAGCATCTGCACATTCCATTTTTTATGAAAAAATTTATGGTATTAATTATGATGTTTCTATCTTCTCAAATTTGACGCAAGACCATTTAGAATTTTTCAAAACAATGGAAAATTATGGCAATGCAAAAATGAAATTGTTTACTAAACAGTATACAAAAATTGCAGTTACAAACTTAGATAATGAGTGGGGAATGAAAATTGAAAACGGAACTTTGCCCACAATTTCTTATGCTTTAAATAATCCTGCGGATTGCTTTGCTGTGAATATAAACAAAACTTTTTTTGGGTCAAAATTTGTGCTTAATTTGATGGATAATGTATTTGAATGTGAAATCAATTTGCCCGGCAAATTTAACATTTATAACGCTTTAGCGGCGTCAAGTGCCGCCGCCGCTCTGGGAATAGATTGTAAATATATAGCAAAAGGGTTGAGAGATTTGAAAGGCGTTTCTGGGCGTTTCAACTTTTTGCCGCTAGCAAATGGCGCTTATGCTGTTATAGATTTTGCTCATACGCCTGATGGAATAAAAAATGTGTTAACGGCAATAAAAGAACTAAACCCTAAAAGATTAATCACAGTTTTTGGCTGTGGCGGAAATCGCGATAAAGGAAAACGGCCATTGATGGGCGAAATTTCCGAACAATTTAGCGATTTTACAATAATTACAAGCGATAATCCTAGGTTTGAAAATCCAGAACTGATTATTGATGACATTGAAAGGGGAATGAAGAGCGATAAATTTGTTAGGATTGTGGATAGAAGCAAAGCAGTTGAAATTGCTATAAACTTGGCTAGAAAGGGCGATATCGTAGCATTGCTAGGCAAGGGGGTTGAAAAATATCAAGACATCAACGGCGTTAAAGTTCCATATTGTGATTTGGACATCGCAATGCAAACAAATGATAAGATTTCGGAAATACTATCAAAAGTGGAGGCGAAGTGAATTATTATTTGTTAGCGTTTTTAGTAACTCTTGTTGTGGCTTTAATTTTAGGGCCGCTTGTCATTGCTGCATCTAAAAAACTTAAAGCATCTCAAACTGTTTTGGAATATGTTAAGGAGCATAGTGGGAAAAGTGGCACTCCAACACTCGGGGGAACAATTTTTATAACTGCAAGCATCGTCGCTTTATGTTTTTTCACCAAAAATTATTCGCTTGCAATTATCGCTCTTGCTTCAATGCTTTCTTATGGTATTTTGGGCTTTTTAGATGATTTTATAAAAATAAGATACAAACAAAATTTGGGATTAAAGCCTTATCAAAAGATAATTGGTCAAGTTGGCATTGCTTTAATTATCGCTTTTTTCTGTTATTATTCAAACTTGGTTGGAACAACAATTTATTTGCCTTTTGTTAAAACGACTGTGGATTTAAGTTGGGGAATAATTCCTTTTATCGTGCTGGTCTATTTGGCAGTTACAAACTCCGTCAATTTAACTGACGGCCTTGACGGATTGGCAACTGGCGTATCAATTTCCTACTTGCTTGGATTTTTAGCATTGTTATTTTTGTATCAAAAGTTAGCACCTACGCAACAAATTGCCAGCGAATATGAAAATTTGATTATTCTATGCATCTGCGTTTTAGGGGCTTTGATTGGCTTTATGGGTTACAATGTTTTTCCTGCCAAGATTTTTATGGGAGATACAGGTTCGCTCGCCCTAGGTGGATTGATTGCAAGTTTAGCAATCTTTTCAAAACTGGAACTTTACATTCCTTTGCTTGGGATAATGTTCGTTGTTTCTGCGCTCTCAGTTATCTTGCAAGTCTTGCACTATAAGCGCACGAAAAAACGCATTTTTAAAATGGCACCTTTGCATCATCATTTTCAACAAAGTGGTGTGCATGAAAATAGAATTACATTCGTATATATATTAATAACTATCATAATGAGTAGCCTTGTGATAATTATTTCTATATTTGCGGGTGGTCTGTGAAAAACAATTTAAAAAATAAAAACATTTTAGTTTATGGGCTTGGCAAGAGCGGAATTGCCAGTTATGAACTTTTAAAAACTGTAAAAGCAAATGTTACAACTTATGACGATAAAAGATTCCCAAACAAAGTTTTAGATTTAGAAAACTCTAATTTTGATTTGGCTGTTGTTAGTCCTGGAATTTCGCGAAATAGTGAGTTATATCAAAAATTATTAAGAAAAAATATAAAAATCATTTCTGAAATTGAGCTTGCCCATTTATTTTTAAAAGGCAAGAAAATTGCAATTACTGGAACAAATGGTAAAACAACCACCATAACTTTATTAGGGCATATATTTAAAAGCTGCGCAAATAGATTTAAAAGAAAAAATATTTTTGTTGTGGGCAATGTGGGAATGCCGCTATCAAGCATAGCGCTAAAAACAAATCGCAACAGTTTATCGCTCATTGAACTGAGCAGTTTTCAACTTGAAAAGACAGAAAAATTCAATGCTGATATAGTGTCGATTTTGAATATTGCTCCTGACCATTTGGACAGATATAAAAATGTAAATGAGTACATATTGGCAAAAGAAAGAATTTTTGAAAATCAAAATTCCAATCAAATTGCTGTGTTAAATTATAATGACAAATATTTTAATAGATTTTTGTCTAAGTGCAAAGGAAAGGCATATTATTTTTCATTGAATGATGAAAGTCAAAATGAACAATTCAAAGGCATATTTAAGCACGAAGATAGATTGTTTTTTAAAGAAAAAAACATTGAATATCTGTTAAGCGTAAAAGATGTAAAACTTATTGGAAATAAAAACTTAGAAAACATTTTGGCGGCGGTCTTAATTTCAAAGATGGAGGGCTTAAATATGAAAAAGGTTGAGAATGCAATCAATAACTTTATGCCATTGGAAAATAGACTTGAAATAATAAAAGAAGATAAGAATGCAATCTTTATCAACGATAGTAAAGCAACAAACATAGCAAGTGCTGTGGCCGACATTAAAGCGATTGATGGAAAAAAGATAGTTTTGCTTGGTGGAAGCGATAAAGGCGAAGATTTTTCAACTTTGGCAAAGCAATTAAAAGCAAACAAACAAATAGTTAAATTTATTGTTTACGGAGCGACATCAAAGAAAATTTCCACTGCTTTTGATAATTTTAAGATTAAAAATTATGAGATTATGGGAAATTTTGAAAGTGCGGTTAAATTGTCAAAGGAATTGGCAAGCAATTCAAATTTTAAAATTGCGGTGCTATTAGCGCCTGCTTGTGCAAGTTTTGATGAATTTGAAAATTATATAGAGCGGGGCAAAGCTTTTAAAAAATTGATAATTTTAGATAACCAAAAGGAAGGGTGATGAAAGCACAAAAGGCAAAATTTTCGCCTAAAAAGTTAAAATTTAACATTGATTATGCTGGACTCTTTACAAGAGGCGGCAAAATTTTCGATGCAAAAAGTTTAAGCGTTTTTCTTTTGGTTTGCGGCCTTGCAATTTTTGGCTGCATTATGGTGTATAGCGCAAGCAGTTATATTGCCAACTATCGTTATTCAAATCCATATTTTTATTTAACAAAACAAATAATCGGCGCAGTGTTAGGCATAATTGCAATGTTTGTTTGCTCATTTATCAACTATCAAAAACTTAAAAAATTAAAATGGCGGCTCGTTATAATTTCTGCGATTCTTTTAGTGCTTGTTTTTGTGCCTGGAATTGGAGTGGAAAATTATGGTGCAAAGCGTTGGCTTAACTTGGGATTTTTTACCATTCAACCTAGCGAATTTGCAAAATTTGCATTGGTCCTTTTTGCTGCGGCATATTTGTCAGACAACTATGAAAAAATAGGAAAATTCAAAACGCTATTGCCAGTTTTAGGAGTTGGATTAGGATTTTGCCTTTTAGTTATTTTAGAACCTAATATGTCAATTACAATGTGTATTGGCCTCATTATGTTGTTTATGCTTTTTGTTGGCGGAGCAAAGATGAAACATTTTGTTTGGCTTGGCATTCCTGCCGCTTGCGCTGTTCCTGCTTTAATAATAATTGAACCTTATAGAATTCAAAGATTTATGGCTTTTTTGAACCCGTGGGCGAGCCCTCAGGCGGAAGGATTTCAACTGATTCAATCGTTATATTCTCTTGGCTCGGGCGGACTTTTTGGCGTTGGATTAGGAAATTCCAGACAAAAATATATGTTTTTGCCATTTTCTGAAAGCGATTTTATCTTTTCAATAATTGGTGAAGAGTTGGGGCTTTTTGGGGCAATTTTAACGTTGATTGTCTTTGCAGTGCTTATATATTTATTAATCAACATTGCTAGAAACGCAAAAGATAGATTTGGAGCGCTTTTAGTTTTGGGAGTTGCAAGCGTAATTTCAATTCAAGTCATTTTAAATGTTTGTGTTGTTTCTGGACTAATTCCGCCAACGGGGCTGCCACTTCCGTTTATCTCCGCAGGCTCAACATCTCTCGTTGTGTTCATGTCCGCAGTCGGAATTTGCCTCAATGTCGAAAGACAAAGCATGAAAAAAACAATCTGTTGACACTTTGAATAAAAAGTGCAATAAAAATACCCACCAATATTGGTGGGTGTTTTTCAAAATTCTAATGTTTGGTCATATTGTTTTGCATATTCTTGATTTTTGCATTTTTGTTTGGACCGTCTTTCATTTTCAATATTTCTCAAAGCGGATTTGCTATAGGATTCAACAAAATTAACCGCTTTTTCAATTTTTGCAATAGTGGTAATATCAATAAAATTTTCAGGGTTATTAAATACTGCCTCAAAGATTTTTCTGCTATTATCCATACGATTGCATTCTAATACTTCCATAATTTGCCTTGTGCGATAAAAACATTTATCATCACCATTTCTGAAAATTGCCCTTGCGTTTGCATTTATGTCTTCAAATTTACCACATAATGGAAATGCTTTTAATCCGTCTTTTGTCTCATATACATTAACATAGTAAAAACGACAAAAACCATCGGCGTCTCTACTTTCTTTCCCATATGTATGAAGCGAAGGGTTGTGTAAAGAATGAATTTCATTTTTGGTCAAGATTTTGATTTTTGTTTTTTGGTTGTTCAAAACACCAAACCTACAATCTCCAAACTCATAAATCAAAAGCAAATCTTTAATTTTGTATTTTTCCATCGAATATCTCCTTTTGTTTATTTAATGCAAGCATTATAACACAATGCAATATATAAGTCAATAGTCAATTTGGCTCCTGCCACTTGATTAGAATGCCACAAAAGAAATTTCTAGGGATTGCATCATTCTAAAAACAGACTTTGGATATGTTGCAATTTTGCCGGTTGGAATGTCGCAGATATGTTCATGCAACTTTGAAAAAGACTTGTATGTTGGCAAAAAAGTGAAGAGGGGCGACCCGCTTGGCTATTTTATGTTTGGTGGCAGCGACATTGTCATGATATTTGACAAATCTCTTGAATGTGTCTCGCTGGTTCATAATGAGCATTTGTTGATGGGAGAAAATTACGCCAACTTAAAAATCAAAAACTAAGTATAAAACGCAACAATCAATTCGACTCTTGTGTTTTATGATATTTTATGTTATTTTAATATTATTAAATGAATGGAGGAACAAAACAAATGGATATTGGCATCAACTGCGAAGAAGGAAAATTTAAGTTTAGAGTTTGTGGCATTTTGGAACATAATGGCAAATATTTGGCAGTAAAAATGAATAACAACAATTTATCTCCGCAGGCTCAACATCGCTCATTGTCTTTATGGCGGCCGTTGGCCTTTGCCTTAATGTTTATAGACAATAAAAAATGAAGTCATCTCAATTATAAGATGACTTCATTTTTTAAAATAATAAATTATATCAAAGTGAATACTGAAACAATGATAAAATTTATTATATTTTTTTAAAGTTTTTATTTGTTTTCTTCAATATACTTTTCTAAGGCAAATTCAATTTCTTTGTTAATTGAACGCTTATTTCTAATCGCTATCTCTTTTATTGCTTCCATAATGTCTTCTGAAACTCTCAAAGAAAAAGCGGAATAATAATTGCCTCTTATCTGTTCGAATTTATCCATTTTCTCCTCCATCTAAGATTATTAATCAGTATTCAAAATATTATGATGTCAAATTGATGTCAAAAAGTACATACCCTTTTAATGTTTATTCTATTTTGTATACGACTTGCATATTTTACTATAGGAGAATTTTGTGTTCAATTTTTTTTCTGAAATCAAAAAAGAGTTGAAATTGCCAAGCTTGGATAGCAATTATCAAATGGTCAATATAAATGGAAATATTTTGTATGTTGAAGGTCATAAAGGCTTATTAAATTTAAGTGACGAATTGATTATGTTTAGAACAAAAAATAAAATAATAAGCGTGTCTGGGAAAGATTTGAAATTAAAAATTTTATCGTCAACAACGTTGAGCATAATGGGAGAAATTGAAAGTGTTGAAGTTAATTAAACACAAAAATAAAGAAAAAAATCAAAAAAAAACGCAAAAAAGTAGAAATTCTTGCGTTGAATTAACTATTTCAGGTTACAACATTGAAAGAACTCTTAATTTTTTATGTTCCAAAAATGTTGAATTTTTTGAGGTTGAAAAATATAACATAAAACAGGCAAGGATACAAATTAGGCGAAAAGATAAAAAGCTTGTTAAAAAATGTTTAGAGGAAAGAAAGATTGAAATAACAAATGAAAAAAATGTTGGCTTTTTTAAATTGACAAATTTTTTTAAGTTAAGATATGGCATTTTGATTGGATTGTTTTTGGCATTTGCTCTCGTAATAGTGTTAAGCAATTTTATGCTAAAAATTGAAGTTCTGGGAGCTGAAAGCGTTGATTGCAACGAAATTATATCTTTTTTAAATCAAAACGGAGTTGCTCCTTTTAAACATCTCAACTCAATTTCAACTGAGCAGGTTGAAAAACTTGTTTTAGATAATTTTGATAGAGTAAGTTCTGTTAGCGCAATCAAAAAGGGTTGCTCAATAGTAATCAACATTAAAGAAAAAGTGATTAATGAAGATTTTGAAGACCTAGCGAATTTATCTCCGCTTTTAGCAACTCAAAATGGAATGATTACAGAAATTAATCTAATTCAAGGCACTTTGCTTGTAAAGGTTGGAGATATTGTTAGAGTTGGAGATGCGCTTGTTGCACCTTATACTCTAGATTCTAACGGAAAACAAATTCCAATAGTTCCAAAGGCAGAGATAACAGCAGATGTTTGGCTTACTGGAAGTTGCGAGCACGAAGAGAACGCCATAAAAAAGGAAAGGACAGGAGAGAGCGTTTCATTTAGGCAAACGACATTGTTCGGGCTTCCAATATTTTCCAATAAAGGGGAAGTGCCTTTTGAAAATTATGATGTTGAAATAAAAACGAGTTATCTTACAAATTATATAATTCCTATAAAATATGAAGAAATATTTTATTTTGAAACAAAATGTGTTATAATAGAAAAGAAGTTTGAAGAAGTTAAGGACAGTTTGATTTTACAAGCGAAGAAAAATGCTTTAATGCAGGTTTCAGATGCCACGAATATAAAAAATGAAGATTGTTCTTATTCTCAAAATGGAAATAAATGGGTTGTAACATACACCGTAACAATCAGCAAGAACATTGCAGTTTAAAATGGAGAAATATGATTAAAATTTACTTTAATAACATAAAGTGTTTGTGTTTAAGACAAAAAATTAAAAAATTATTTCAAGATGCTTTAATTGAAAAACAAAACGAAATATCTTCTTTGAAAGATAAAAACATAGAAGTTAGCCTTCGATTTGCAGATGAAGAAGAGATTAGAGAAATAAATAAAGAATATCGCGGAATAGATAAAAAAACAGATGTTTTATCTTTCCCACTCATAGATTTTAGAAATAGCCAAGATGTGGAAAATGAACTTCTTGAAAAAGATGTTATGCTTGGCGATATTATAATTTGTAAACAAGTTGCTGTTGAACAAGCGAAAGAATATCACCATAGTTTTAAAAGGGAATTGTGCTTCCTTGCTTTGCACGGTTTTTTACATTTGCTTGGATATGACCATATCGAAAGCGAAGATGAAAAAATTATGCAATCAGTTGCAAAAGAAATTTTAGAAAAGAATAAAATTAACAGATAGGAAAAATATGAAAAAGTCAGGTTATGTTTCAATTATTGGAAAAACAAATGCTGGGAAAAGCACTCTTTTAAACAAACTTATTGGGCAAAAAGTAAGTATTGTTTCGCCTAAAAAACAAACAACGAGAGAAAACATTTTGGGCATTTTAACAAAAGATAATTATCAAATTATTTTTGTTGATACTCCAGGAATTCATAAGAGCAAAAACGCTTTAGACAAGGCAATGAACAAAGAAGTTAGAGCAGCAAGCGAAGGCGTTGATGCTATCATCTATATGATTGATATCACAAAAAAAATTGACGATGAAGAAATAAATTACTTAAAGAAATTGATTGATAAAAATAGTGAAATTGATGAAAAAACGCAAAAAAAATCACTTTTAACGCCAATTTTTATTGTTTTATCAAAAATTGATGCAACAAGTATGGAAAAATCATACAGCGAAGTTCAAAAATTAAATCAGTTAGATTTGGTTGAGATTTTACCAATTTCTACTTTTAAAAATAAAAATTTAGATTTGCTTCTAAATAAAATTATTGAAGTATTGCCAGAAGTTGAATATTTTAATTATGAAGAAGATGAAATAACAGATAAGTCCGTTAAGTTTTTAGTTTCTGAAATCATTCGCGAAAAAACATTGTATTTGCTTGATGAAGAAATCCCTCACGGCATTGCTGTTGTCATCACAACATTCGATGAAGAAAATGGAGAAATTTGTGCGGATATTGTCTGCGAAAGAGAAAGCCATAAGAGAATAATTGTTGGACACAACGGAGAAATGATTAAAAAAATTGGAATGAATGCTCGCAAGGAGATTGAATATTTTTTAGATAGAAAAATCAATTTAAAATTATTTGTCCGCGTGGAAAAAGATTGGAGAGCCAAAGGAAGGCTTGAAAATTAATTATTGACAACTAACAAATTATGTAGTAACATAATTAGTGTTGGAGGGAATTATGCCAAGGAATAATGAGATGAAAGAATTTGAAAACATTAAATCAATTCAAGAAATGATTGAAGTTTTGCAAATAACAAACGAAAATTTGCTTTCAGGAAAATTAAATTATTATAGCTACAACTTAAATAAAGTTTTGGTTAATTGTGAGAAATTTTTCATTTTAAATGCAATGAGAGAAAAGCCAATTAACAAATTTGATGAATTTAAGTCAAATTTTGATAATTTGGTAGACACTTTGCAAGGATTTGGAAACGACACAAAGCAAAAGATTTTTAGAAAAGAAAAAGTTATGCCAGATGTAGATAGAAAACAAGAAATAAATAAACTTGTATATAATTGCTACAAACAATTCGAAAATAAAAAAGAAACAGATTTAGAATTTTAGGAGAGCAATATGGCAGAATATAACAGCATTTTCAATTTTGCAAACAATTTTAATAACAATGCGACAGAAGATAAATTTCAATATGATATAGAAAAAATTAGAGAAAATGTAAGAGATGGCTCACTTTCAATTTTTTCAAAAGTAATTGACGCATCTATTGAAGCTGTCTCTTATACACATCTCCGAGCCCACGAGACTAGGCATGATCT
>URAC01000031.1 GCA_900545735.1 uncultured Bacillota bacterium
CGGCAGCGTCAGATGTGTATAAGAGACAGTTCATAAATTGTTTCACGTGAAACAAAATAACTTTATTTTCTTTGATTGTTTCACGTGAAACATTTCTAATCTTGTTTTTTTAAGATGTTTCACGTGAAACATTTTTTATTTTCTTTTGTTAAAAGAACTTAAATCTTGCAATGTTAGTGTTTTCTTATTGATTAATGATAGCAATTCACTTATTCTATCCAAATCGTCTTTTGAATAATAATCTATATATATTCTGCCTTTGTTATCATTACCTATTGCAGATACTTTTGTTGCAAAAATTCTTTGCATTTCGTTAATCATCTCTTTTAATTCGATGCTTTGTTCTGATTTTGGCCTTTCTTTTGAAGGATTATTGATGTTTTTGACCAACTTTTCTATTTCTCTAACAGATAATTTTTTATTTACCGCAACTGTTGCAATCTTAATTTGCTCAATAGGGTCGGTTAGTGCAACTAATATTTTTGCGTGTCCTGCAGATAATTTGTTCGTTTCAATCAAATCCACAACTTCAACAGGCAAAGTCAGTAATCTAACTGTGTTTGCGATTACTGAACGGCTTTTTCCGATTCTTTCAGCAACTGCTTCTTGTGTAAGCTTATATTCTTCCATTAATTGCTTAATTGCTTTTGCTGCTTCTATTGGATTTAAATCTTCTCTCTGCAAGTTTTCGATAATTGAAATTTCTTTAACTTGCTTTTCAGTAAACCTTCGAATATATGCTGGAACGGTTTCCAAACCTGCTATTTTTGCAGCGCGCCAACGACGTTCACCCGCAATAATCATATATTTTCCGTCATCAGATTCGTTTAATACAATAGGTTGAATGATTCCGTGAACGCGAATTGATGCTGCAAGCTCGTTTAATGCAGTTTCGTCAAAATGTTTTCTTGGTTGATTTGGGTTAGGCATAATATCGTTGATATTAACTTCGTTCAACCCTTTGATTTCTTTAACGTTTTCGTTGCTATGAGTTTTTACGTCTTTTTCAGTATTTAAACTTTCTTCATTTTCATCATCATAAATCGAAAGTAGGGCATTGATGCCTCTTCCTAAACCTTTTTTAATCATTGTTTTCTCCTTCGTCTAATTTTATTTTTGTTGAAATTGCATCGAATTTCATATTGTTGCGTCTTAAAATTTCTTCCGCTAAAGCAAGATACGCCTTTGCACCTTTTGATGCACTATCGTATGCACCGATAGGAACTCCGTGGCTTGGCGCTTCTGCTAAACGGACATTTCTTGGAATAGCAGTTGTAAAGACTTTTTTGCCAAAGAATGTTGTGATTTCGTTGCTAACCTGATTGATAAGGTTGCTTCTGGAATCTTTCATCGTTAACACAACGCCTTCAACATCTAAATTTGGATTTAGATGTTTTTTAACCAATTTAACTGTGTTCATAAGTTGTGTTAAACCTTCCAAAGCATAAAATTCGCATTGAATTGGAATTACTATTGAATCTGAAGCAGTTAGGGCATTTACTGTTAACAATCCAAGTGATGGTGGGCAATCTATAACAATAAAATCGTAGTTATCTCTCACGCGATTTAAGCGATTTTTGACAATATGCTCACGATTTGGCATTTGAACCAAATCTATTTCTGCCCCTGCTAAATCAACTGTGGCTGGAATAACATCAAGATTTTTAACTGATGAATGTAAAATAACTTCTTCAATATAAGCATCGCCATCAATTACATTGTAGATAGTTTTAACTGATGAACTTTTATCTACACCTAACCCGCTTGTTGCATTTCCTTGTGGGTCCATATCCAAAAGTAAGACCTTTTTGCCCATAGCTGCAAGATATGCTGCAACATTTACGCAAGTGGTTGTTTTTCCAACTCCTCCTTTTTGATTAGCAAATGATAATATTTTTCCCATTTTTACCTCTTTATTATTTTATATAATATATAGTATATAATATCATATAAACTATATAAAAACAAGAATTTTAAAAAATTTTGACTAAATTTTTGCCGCAAAATAAATAACGGCGCTAAAAATATTTTTTGCGCCGATTTTTAATTTTTAAGATTTTTTAATTTTATTAGCAGGTCTTGGAAACTTGTTTGGAGTTGATTTTATTTTATCAATTATAACTAAATTCCTAGTATTTTCTCCAATTTTATAATTGATTATGGAGTTTATTTTTCCGCCTAATTCAGCTATCATATCGCTTGCCTGTTTAACTTCTTCTTCGCAGTTTAACGATTTATATGCGATAAACTTTCCGCCAACTTTTACAAAAGGCAAACAATATTCGCTAAGCACTTTTAAATTTGCTACTGCGCGTGCTGTGGCGACATCAAATTTTTCACGATATTCGATATTTTTTGCAAAGTCTTCCGCTCTTCCGTGAATGGTATTTATTTTAGTGAGTTTTAAATTGTATATGGAATTGTTCAAAAAGTTGACTCGTTTATTCAAACTATCTAAAAGAGTTAAATCTAAATCATCTCTAACAATTTTTAGTGGAATAGAAGGAAAGCCTGCTCCAGTTCCTACATCAATGACTTTTGAATTTTGTTTAAAATAATTTTGTGGATATATGCTATCAAAAAAGTGCTTTTCTATAACTCCATCTTCATCAACTATTGCTGTTAAATTGCAAACTTTATTGCCTTCAATTAAAAGGTTATAAAATTGTTTTAATTTTGAAATCATTTGATTTGAAGGCTCAATTTGCGATTTTTTTATAATATTTTCAATTTTTTTGTCCATTTTTATCCTTTATATGATTTTAAATATATTGAAAGCACTGTTATGTCTGCAGGTGAGACTCCTGAAATTCTTGAAGCCATTCCCAAAGTTTGAGGACGAATTTTAGATAACTTTTGCCTTGCTTCTATTCTCAAACTTTTAATTTTGTCATAGTCAATATCGTCAGGAATTTTTGTTTGTTCTTGTTTCTTGAGCTTTTCAATTTCATCATTTTGTTGGTTTATATATCCTTCATATTTTATTTCTGTGTTGACTATGTCTAAAAACATATCTTCATCGCCTTCAAATATCGAAGGATAATATTTTTTGATATCAAAAACATTTATGTTGTTTCTCTTTAATAGGTCTTTAATTCGCATTGAACTATCTGGAATTGACTCATTACAATCGTTCATAAGTTTTATTAAATTTTCATCTTTTTTTAATAAAATTGTCAATTTTTCACGAATTTTTTGCAATTTTTCGCGTTTTTCCAAGAATTTTGCGTATTTTTCTTCTGATACTAATCCAATCTCTTTTCCTATTGGGGTCAATCTTTCGTCTGCATTGTCTTGTCTTAAAACAAGCCTGAACTCCGCTCTTGAGGTCATCATTCGATAAGGCTCATTTGTGCCTTTAGTGATTAAGTCGTCAATTAATACTCCAATATAACTTTGTTCGCGGCCCAAAATCAATGGCTCTTTATTGTCCAATTTTTGATTTGCATTGATTCCAGCAATAATTCCTTGTGCCGCCGCCTCTTCATATCCGCTGGTGCCATTTATTTGTCCAGCAAAGAATAATCCGTCTATCAATTTGCTTTCTAGTGACGCTTTTAAAGTTTGGCTGTCGATTGCATCATATTCAATCGCATAAGCATATCTCATAATCTGAGCATTTTCTAAGCCTTTGATTGAATGATAAAGTTGCTTTTGAACATCAAAAGGTAAAGATGTGCTGCAACCTTGAACATAAATTTCGTTTGTAGACAACGCTTCTGGCTCTAAAAATAATTGATGTCTTTCTCTATCTGGAAAGCGAACGACTTTATCTTCAATAGATGGGCAATAACGTGGACCTATTCCGGAAATCAACCCTGAATAGAGTGGAGCACGGTGAATGTTTTCTCTTATAATTTTATGAGTTTCCAAATTAGTGTAAGTAACATAGCAAGGATAATCATTTGAAATTTCATCAGTGTTTTCAAAAGAAAAGTGTTGTATGTTTTTTTGTCCACCTTGAATTTCAAGGCCATCAAAATTAATTGTCCTTGAATTTATTCTCGCTGGTGTTCCAGTTTTAAAACGCCTTAATTTATGTCCAAGCCTTTCTAAACTTTCTGAAAGTCCATCTGACCTTTGAAATCCGTTTGGCCCACTGTCTTTCATATAATTGCCAATAATTATCTTGCTTTTTAAATAAACGCCTGTTGCGACTACAACAACGCTAGCGGATAAGTTTTCTCCTAATGCTGTTCTAACTCCTATAACTTTGTTGTTTTCTTGATAAATTTCAACAATTTCCGCTTGTTTAATTATTATGTTTTCATTTTCTTCCAGCACTTTTTTCATACGCTCGTGATATTTGTTTTTATCCACTTGCGCGCGCAAACTATGAACAGCAGGACCTTTGCCTTGATTTAACATTCTAAGTTGCAACATTGTTGCATCTGCATTCTTTCCCATTTCGCCGCCAAGAGCATCAATTTCACAAACAAGATGACCTTTTGCTGTGCCGCCTATTGATGGATTGCAAGCCAAAAAAGCAATCGCGTCTAAGCTGATTGTTGTCAAACAAGTTTTTTTGCCAAGGCGTGCAAGAGCAAGTGCTGCTTCGCAACCTGCATGACCAGCACCAATTACAATGGCATCAAAATTATCATCAAAATTTATTTTTTCCATCTCTATTATTTCCCTAAACAGAACTTAGAAAAGACTAAGTCAATAATTTTTTCATCTTCAGTTGTTCCAGAAATTTTTCCAAGCTCTTTCCAAATATCCTTTAATAAAAACGCCACGATATCTAAACTAACATTTTGCTTTTTAAGCGCTTCTAAAATTTTAGATTTTGCATTTTTTAAAATTGCAATATGCCTTTCGTTTGTTAAAACAAGTTTTGAAAAATCTATCTTGCCTGAAATAGTTTTTTCTATTATTTGCTTTTTTATTTCATCAACATTTTCATTATTTTTTGCGCTTATTTCAATATAATCAAAATCGAACTTCTTGTTTTTTATATCGCTTTTATTTCCCACAATTATCTGTGGGCGATTTTTAATACTTTCCAAAAGTTCAATTTCTTCCTGCGTTAAATCTCTAGATAAATCTAAAACGACAAGCACAATGTCGGCATTTTTAATCTCGTTATTTGTCTTTTCAATTCCTATTTTTTCAACAATATCTTCGCTTTCGCGTAAGCCTGCAGTGTCTATTAAATTGATAGTAATTCCATCAACAAAAATCTTTTCTTTGATTGTGTCCCTAGTAGTTCCTTCAATATTTGTAACAATCGCTCTTTCTTCTCCAAGTAAAGCGTTTAACAAACTGGATTTACCAACATTCGTTTTCCCAACAATGGCAACATTAACGCCACTTCTAATTAAACTTGAGTTTTTGCTATTTTCTAAAATATCTTCTATTTCACAATTCAAATATTCTAAAAGATTATGACTTTTTTCAAATAGTTGATTTTCTTCAACATCGTCTGGATAGTCTAAATTTGCTTCAATTTCTGCAAGCAAATCTGTGATTTTGTTTTGCATTTCCACAACCGTTTTAGTTAGTTTTCCAGACTGTAAAATTTCCGCCGCCTTGAGTTGGGTGTCGCTTTCTGCGAGAATCAATTCAGATATTCCTTCTGCTTCGTCTAAAGAAATTTTTCCATTCAAAAAAGCGCGTTTAGAAAACTCTCCAGGTTCAGCAAGAGAACATTTTGTAAGAATGCTTTTTAAAATTTTTTGTGCAAGCAGTTGTCCGCCGTGAAATTGAAATTCAACAACATCTTCGCCAGTGAAAGAATAAGGGGCTTTAAAGTAAACCATCAAAACTTGGTCTTTAACTTCTTCTGAAACAAAATTGCCTAAGTATAAATATCTTGGCTTGATATTGTCAAAATCTATTTGTTTTGAAACAAAAAAATTTTTGGCAATGTTTAAACTTTCATTGCCACTAATTCTAATTATAGATATTCCACCTGTTCCTATTGGAGTTGCAAGCGCACAAATAGTTTTTTCTTTCATTTCGCAATTAGTATATCACAAAATTCGCTTATTGCAATAATTATGTTATCAATTTTCTAAAAGTCTTATCTTTTTTAATTTAATTGATGGAATAGTCATATATGAAAGTCCTACGCTTCTCATTCCTCCAATTTGTTTTGACTCTATTTGCTTTTCATCTGCGTCTAAAAGTTTTTCTCCGCTTATTACAAATACTTCTTCTTCGTTCGATTTTTCAACCAGCCTAACATTGAATAAGATTTCATCTTTAATATTAGAATAAAAAGAAACTTGCAATAAATAATCTCCAGTTTTTTCAATAACTTTAGATTTTTCATTTTCTATGCTTGTGCTATTTTGATTGGCAGCTTCGCCAGTTTTTTGTGAAAACCCCACTCTAAGCTGCTTCTCATATTTTCTAAAAGACACAACAACTTCTGCAAGTGGACTATAGTCAGTGTTGTTAATAGCAAAGGTCCAATCAAAACAGTTATTTGTTTCAATTTCAGAAGGCTTTAATTCAAATTCAAGTTCGCCAGTTAAACCCCTATCAACAAAATATGAACTTTTATTTTCATTTCCAAAATAGGAAATTGCGCCCACATTGTCATTTCCTTTTATTAATGTTATTGAACTTTCATCTAAATTTTCTACAATAGTTCCATAATTTCCAAAAGTTGAATTATTTCCTTTTGAAAAATCGTTTTCAAAAATAACTGCACGATAATCCTTTTGTGAGCAAGATGAAAAGACTACTGCAAAGGACAATAAAAAACAAAAAAAAGCGAATAGTGATTTAGTCTTTGACATACATTTCTCCGCTTTAATTATTAACTTATACTTTTTGTTTTATTCAACAACAATATTGATGTTTTTAATCAGATATTCAGTTTCGTCATAAATTGTTAAAGTGAACGAGCCAACTTTATTAAATTTAAGATAAACATTTGTAAACTTGCAATTAACAATCTCTATATTTGCTTCGTCTGTTATGTTATATAAAATTGCTTGTTTGCTTTCTAGTTTGCCATCATTATAAATCTTTGCACTAAAATTAACAACATTGAAACTATCATCTGAAACTAATCTAACTTTTATCAAATTGTTGTCAAAGTCATATTCAATATTTTCATAATCGTTTAATGCTTCAAACACAAAACTTCTTGGCTCTTTTTCCTCTATAATACTTTTGCTTTCGTTGCTAGTGTTATTGTTGGAAGCATTTAGATTGTCCTTTTGACAGCCGACAAAAAATAAGGGAACGCTTATTATCAAAATTAACAACAAACACATAGAAAACTTTTTCATCTCAAGATTAAGATATCAAATATTCTGTTATTTTCAAATCAAAATAGACATTTTTCGTCAAATTAAAACAATAAAAGAAAATTTGACTTAAATTAAAAAATGACTTATTATGAAGATATGTCAAAGACAAAAGCGAACTTACTTTATATTTTTTTAATTTGCATCATGCTTTTTACTGCAAATTTTTTTGCTTTTCAAAATCAAGTTTGTTTGGCGGAAAGTGCTAGCTTTAGAGTTTGCGTTTCCGATTGTGCTATATTTGCTTCACCAAATTCAAATTTGACAGATAATATTTTAGAAATAAAAAGTTATAACGAAATTTTAAAAATCAATGACACTTTGATAGACGATTTAGCCGATAGTTCCAACTTAAAATTTTATGAAGTTTTAGATGCTGATAATAATATTATTGGCTATGTTTTAAGCAGTGCAGTAGTTTTGAATAATGAACACGAACTTAGCGTTAAGTTGCAAACGAATGCAAAACTAAACAAAGAAAGTGAAATTTATACTTTAAAAGACAACGAATATGTAAAATTAAATATTGATGGAACAGATATAGTTTTGCAAGAAAACACAGAAATTAAAATGTTAGAAAAATATGATAAAAATAAAACATACACCCAAATTTCATTTTATCATAATAATGAAATTGTAACAGGTTATGTTTTAACAAAAAATATACAAGTTAGTGGCTTTAATTATTATTTTTTAATCGCAATATTTTTGATTGTAATCATCGCATCAACAGTCATTCCAATAGTTGTTAAAAATTGGAAAAAGAAGAAAAAATTAGCTGATGGATAAAATTTCAACATCTCCACATAACACATCAAAATATGAAAAAGTTTGTGTATCTAATTGATTGATTTGGTCAACCTTAACAGTAAAAACACTTGGATAAATGTTTTCAACAGTTGCTTCAAATCTATCAATTTTTTTTCTCCCACGATTTATGGCAAGTGTAACATTAGTGCCTTTTAGTGCTTTAATTTTTTCTTTAACTTCATTTAAACTCATTCCTAACTTTCTCATAACAATATTTCTCCCTATCAAGGATTATTGTCAATAAGAACGCTTTTTAAACAATTATATTACGAACATACTGACTATTGACAGTACAAAAAGATAGATTGAAAAATAATAATATTTTGCTTTTTCCACAATTTTTAACATAAACTTAATGGAAAATATGCCAACTAAAAATGCGGAAAAAAATGCAATCAATAATGGAACAATTCCAATTTGACTTAATGTTGCAGTTGATGAAGTGAACAAAATTTCATAAAGCATAGAAGCAAGAATGATTGGAATACTCATCAAAAATGAAAACTTTGCACTTTCTTTTCTACTTTCTCCTAAAAGCAAGCCAGTGCAAATTGTTGAACCAGAGCGAGATATGCCAGGGATTGTTGCAAGGCCTTGACTTATTCCCATTGCAAGAGCAGAAGTCCATTTAACTGTGCCGTTAAATTGATTTTCATAACTCTTGTCTTCAACTTTTTTGTTTGATAATAAGTAAGTTATAAAAAGCAAAATGGCGGTTATCATAAAGCAAAATGGTAAAAGATTTGCGTTATTAAATATGCTATCAATTAAAGATTTGAATAATAAAACAATGATAATAGTTGGAATTGTTGCAATATATAAGTTGCACGCTTGTTTTGAAAATGGGTGCTTTATAAGTTCCCAAATATCCTTATAAAATACTAAAACAACGGCAAGCAAAGTTGCTAAATGAAGTATTATGCTTACTAATAAAAAATCGCCGTCAATGCCAAAAATTTGATTTAATAAAAATAGATGACCGCTACTTGAAACTGGTAAAAATTCGGTCAATCCTTGAACAATTCCTAATATTAATGCAACTAAAATGGTCATTTTTCTTGCACAATTTTCCTTTTTGAGATATACCTATTTCAGAATATATGTTATGCATTTTGTTTTAAATATATTTCAAAAGAATTAAACTAGGAGAAAATTATGAAAATTGGAATTGTAGGACTTCCTAATGTTGGAAAAAGCACGCTATTTAATGCCATAACAAGCGCTGGAGCGGAAAGTGCAAATTATCCTTTTTGCACCATCGAACCTAATGTTGGAGTTGTTGATGTTAAAGATGAAAGGCTAAACAAACTGGCAGAATTTTACAACAGCAAAAAAATCATTCCAGCAAGTATTGAATTTGTTGATATTGCTGGGCTTGTTGAAGGTGCAAGCAAAGGTGAAGGTCTTGGCAATAAATTTTTAAGCCATATCCGAGAAGTTGATGCAATAGTTCACGTTGTTAGATGTTATGAAAATGAAAAAATCATTCACGTTTCAGGTTCAATAGACCCTAAAAGAGATATTGAAGTTATCAATTTAGAATTGATACTCGCAGACCTAGAAACAGTTTCAAAAAGATATGATAGACTTGTCAAACTTGCTAAAGTTGGAGAAAAGGGTGCAGAAGAGGAAGTTGAAGTTCTTTCTAAAATTAAAACCGCTTTGGAAAATGGAAAAAGTGCTAGAAGCGTAGAACTCACAAAAGAACAAAAGAAAATTTGCGATAGTTTCTTCTTGCTCTCTTCAAAACCTATAATTTATGTAGCCAATGTTTCTGAAAATGATATTGGTAAAGAAGACAATAAATATGTTAAACAAGTTAAAGAAATTGCTTCAGAAGAAGGTGCTGAAGTTATTGTTTTATGTG
Organism: uncultured Bacillota bacterium; assembly: GCA_900545735.1. GTDB lineage: Bacteria > Bacillota > Clostridia > Christensenellales > UBA1242 > UMGS687. The sequence goes on from URAC01000031.1 coordinate 9,943, forward strand.
CAAAAATTGAAGAAGAGTTGTCCGAACTTTCTCAAGAAGAACAAGAGATGTTTAAGCAAGAACTTGGCATTAAAGATAGCGGACTTGACAAATTAGTTGTTGCTAGCTATTCACTTTTAGGGCTTATGAGCTTTTTGACTGCTGGAGAAAAAGAAGTTCGTGCTTGGACCTGTCTCTTATACACATCTGACGCTGCCGACGATAAGGCTCGTGTAGA
>URAC01000032.1 GCA_900545735.1 uncultured Bacillota bacterium
GCTCGGAGATGTGTATAAGAGACAGGATAAGATGCTATTCGTAAAATAGTGTCTTTTTTTATGACATAGCGAAACTAAAAGGAAAAATTATGGAAAAAGAAACAGGTATGCCAAATCTTCCTGAAATGGAACACAAAATTTTAGATTTTTGGGATAGAGAACAAATTTTTGAAAAGTTAAAGGAGCAAAATAAAAAAACTGGCAAATATTTTGCTTTTCTTGATGGACCTATCACAGCAAACAACGAAATGAAATTGCATCACGTTTGGAACAGAGCATTAAAAGACATAATGCTTCGTTTTAATGCGTTAACTGGCCACGATGCACATTATCAAAATGGTTTTGATGCGCAAGGTTTATGGGTGGAAGTAGGCGTTGAAAAGGCCCTTGGATTAAAAGATAAAAAAGATGTTTTAAATTATGGAATGGACAAGTTTACTGAAGCGTGCATCAATCGTGTAAATTATTATGCTGGCAGAATTTCAGAACAATCCAAAAGATTAGGACAATGGATGAATTGGAACGATAGTTATTTCACAAATTCAGACACCAACATAACAACAATTTGGTATTTTCTTAAAAAATGTTATGAAAAAGGTTGGCTGATTGAAAAATATAGACCAATGCCTTGGTGCTCACATTGTGGAACATCGCTTTCAGAACACGAACTTGCAGATAGTTATCAAGATTTGGAACATATGGCAGTTTTCTTTAAACTTCCAATCAAAAACACAAACAACAGCATAATTGTTTGGACAACAACACCTTGGACGCTTTCTTCAAATGTCGCTATTGCTGTTAATGAAAATCTTACTTATGCTATTTGCAAAGTAAAATCTACAGATAGAAACTTAATAATTTGTAAAGACGCAATCAAAGCATTGAAAGATGATTTGGTTGAAGTTGTTAAAGAAGTAAAAGGCTCAGAACTTGTTGGGTTTGAATATGAAACTTGTTTCCCAGAACTTGAAGAACAAAATTTTGTTCATAAAATTGTGGCTTGGGAAGCAGTTGATGCAACAGAAGGCTCTGGTGCAGTTCATATCGCTCCAGGATGCGGCGCTGAAGACTTTGAACTCGGCGAAAAATTGAATTTGCCAAAAGTATGCCCAGTTGATGAAAATGGAATTTTTTATTCAAATTTCGGCTTTTTGGCAGGAAAAGAGGCTTCAGAAGTTGCTGATTTAGTTTTTGACGAATTAAAGAAGAGAGAAAAATTATATTACACACATAAATATAAACATCGTTATCCAATTTGTTGGAGATGTAAAAAGCCTTTGATTTTTAGGTTGACAAAAGAATGGTATATCAAAGCAGATGAAATCAGACCACTCTTAATTAAAGCAATAGACGATGTTGAATGGCAACCTGAATTTATGAAAAAAAGAATGCTTGATTGGCTAACAAATATGGGCGATTGGAACATTTCCAGAAAACGCTTCTATGGCTTGCCACTTCCATTCTATCGTTGCGAACATTGCGGCAAATTGACGGTTGTTGGCTCATTAAAAGAACTTGAAGATTTGTCTTCAAAAGAGCAAGTGGAAAAATTGCCACATCTTCATAGACCATATATTGACGACATTAAAATTAGATGTCCAGAATGTGGACACGAAGTCAGCCGTGTGCCAGAAGTTGGGGATTGTTGGCTTGATGCAGGCATCACACCTTTTTCAACTAAAAAATATTTTACAGATAAAGAATTTTGGAAGAAAAATTTCCCAGCAGAATGCGTAATTGAAATGAAAGAACAAATTAGATTATGGTTCTATTCATTGCTATTTATGAGCGTGACTTTGGAAGGAGTTGCTCCTTATAAAAAAGTTATCGGATTTGCTATGTTAGTAAGCGAAGATGGCTCAAAATTCTCAAAATCGGGTCCAAATAATATCGACTTTAACGATATGGTTGAAAAAACTGGAGCAGATGTTTTGAGATATATCTTTGCGTCAAACAATATGCTAAACGACACAAGATTTGGCTATTCAATTTGCGATGAGGTTAAAAGAAAACTCTTAGCATTTTGGAACGCTTATGCTTTCTATAACACTTATGCAGTTATAGACAATCCTAAATTAGAAGGCTTTAAACCAAAGAATTTGGATATAACAGATAAATGGTTACTTGAATTAACAAATCAATTTATAAGAAATTCAAAAATAAACTATGAACATCAAAAATTCTATTTGGTTGTTAAAGACTTTGAAAATTATGTTGATGATTTGACAAACTGGTACATTAGAATAAATAGGCGTAGATTCTGGAAATCAGAAGACGAGGAAGACAAGTTGACAGCATATTATTGCTTACATAACGCTTTAAAAACTTGCATTCAAGTTATGAGCCCAATTATTCCATTCCTTTCTGAATATATTTGGCAAAGAATGGTTGTTGAAACAGAAAGCCAAGCAAAACAAAGTATTTTCCTTGCTGGATATCCACAAGAAATTGAAAATGTTGATTTTGCTGAACTTATTTCACAAACTGAAGATGCTAGGGAAGTTATTGCTCTTGCGCAAAGGCTTAGAAATGAAAATCAAATCAAGGTTAAACAACCTTTAAGAAAGATGTATTTGAACGTTTCCGAAGAAACAAGAAAGGCAATAGAAAAATTTACATCAATCATTAAAGATGAAGTAAATGTTAAAGAAATTGAATTTGAAAATGATAACAACAGGTTTAACGACGCTTATTTGACTGTAAATTTTGGAGTTGCTGGAAGAGTTTTGAAAGGCGAAGTTCAAAAAGTTAAAAATTATCTTGAAAACTTGGATAGAGATGAAATGGCTAAACTTGCGGAGCAGCACAAGTCTGGAAAGGTTGTTGTTGGTGAGTTTGGAGAACTTTCAAGCGAATTATTCAATGTAAATTATAAGCCAAAACAAGATTTTGTTGTTTCAAGCGAAAATGGAAAAACAATAGTTTTGGATATCACTATTGATGAAAACTTGATGAAAGAAGGCGTCTTGCGTGAGCTTATTCGCCAAATTCAAGTTTATAGAAAGGAAGCAAATTTCAAAGTTGAGCAAAGAATTGAACTTGCGATAAGTTCCGACAGCGAACTCATCAATGATGTTGTAAATTCATATAAAGATAAAATTTTATCTGAAACACTTGCATTGTCATTAAATAAAAATTTAACAAATGTTGATATGTGCAAAGAAGCAAGTATCGCAGATGAAAATGTAACAATTTCCTTAAAAGGTGTTTAAATTTATGAAAGTTAATACTGAGTGGAAAGATTTTGAAGTTATTGCAACCGGCGGCGGTGAAAAATTAGAGCGCTGGGGAAATGTCAAACTTTTAAGACCTGACCCACAAGTTATTTGGCCAGCAAAATATGATTTAAAAAAAGAAAATGGCTTGAATGCTCATTATATTCGCGAAAGCACTGGCGGCGGTCATTGGGAAAAACTTAAAAATTTTCCAGATGAATGGCAGGTTGGCTGGAGAGATTTAAAATTTTTGATTAAGCCAATGGGCTTTAAACATACAGGTTTGTTTCCAGAACAAGCGGTCAACTGGTCAAAAATGATTGAACTTATCAAAAATGCAAAAAGGGAAATCAAAGTTTTAAATTTGTTTGCTTACACTGGTGGCGCAACAGTTGCTTGTGCGAGTGCTGGAGCAAGCGTTGTGCATATTGACGCTGCTAAAAATATGGTGGAACGCGCGAAAGAAAACTTGAATATTTCAGGGCTAAAAGATGCTTACGTAAGGTTTATTGTTGAAGATTGCAAAAAGTTTGTTGAACGAGAAATAAGGCGCGGGAACAAATATGATGCTATTATTATGGACCCACCATCTTATGGAAGAGGCCCAAGTGGTGAAATTTGGAAGATAGAAGAAAGCATTTTTGATTTTGTTTCACTTTGTTTTGAAGTTTTAAGCGATAATCCTTTGTTTGTTCTAATAAATTCATACACAACAGGGTTACAGCCAACTGTTATGAAAAATATTTTGCAATTAAATTGTGAAAAGTTTAATAAAAAGTTCAAATCTGTTGAAGCGTATGAAGTTGGATTGCCAACAGATGAAAACATCAATTTGCCTTGTGGCGCAAGTGCTATATGCTATAATTAATTTAAAAGTGAGTTCGCTCACTTTTTTTATAAAAAACTTAAAAAATGTTTGTTTTTTTCAAAAATTTGAATGTTTTTGCTCTTGACATGTTAATAATTAAGTGTTAAAATTTCAGTCGAGGTAGAAATGGAAAGAAGAGTATATTTAGATAGTGCTGCTACAACCTATGTAACCAATGAAGTTTTAAACGAAATGATGCCTTGCTATAACATCTTTTTCGGCAATCCTAACAGTATTCATAGTTTTGGTAGAGAAGCACAAGGTATAGTAGATAGAGCAAGAGATAGAATTGCAAAAACTATCAATGCAAAAAGTGAAGAAATTTATTTCACTTCTGGTGGAACAGAAAGCGATAACTGGGCAATCAAAGGCATTGCTCACGCTTACGCCAACAAAGGAAAACACATTATTACAAGCCAAATTGAACATCCAGCAGTTATGGAAAGTTGCAGAGCGCTTGAAAAAGAAGGCTTTGAAGTTACTTACTTGCCGGTAGATAAATATGGCATTGTAAGTTTGGCAGCGTTATTGCACGCTATAAGAAAAGACACAATTTTGATTTCAATTATGGCAGTAAATAACGAAGTCGGAACAATACAAAACATTAAAGCGATTGGTAAAACAGCAAGAGAAAATGGAATTTTATTCCACACAGACGCAGTTCAAGCGTATGGTGCATTAAAACTTGATGTTGAAGATATGTGCATCGACCTAATGAGTTTTTCATCTCACAAAATTTATGGACCAAAAGGCGTTGGCGCACTCTATGTTCGTAAAGGCGTAAGAATTGCAAACCTTCTCGATGGCGGACATCAAGAAAGAAGCAAGCGTGGCGGAACAACAAACGTTCCAGCAATCGCAGGCTTTGGAAAAGCGGCTGAAATCAACGCCAGAGATTTGGCAGTAAATGGCCAAAGAATGAAATCTTTAAGAGATTATTTTATTAAACAAGTAACAGAAAAAATTCCTTATGTTATCGTAAACGGACATCCACAACAAAAGGTTAATTCAATAGTAAGCATATCTTTTGAATTGATTGAAGGCGAAGCAATTCTATTGATGTTAGATTTTGAAGGAATTGCCGTTTCAACAGGTTCGGCTTGCACTTCAGGCTCTCTAGAAAAATCTTATGTATTATCAGCAATGGGTATTGAAGACGAAATTGCTAACGGAACAATAAGATTTTCATTCTCACGCTCAACAACAAAAGCAGATTTAGATTATACTGTTGAAAAACTTGCAGAAGTTGTTGAAAAATTGAGAAAAATTTCGCCACAAACAAAATCAGGAAGAAAGGGGGAATAATTAAATGTATAACGCAAAAGTGATGGAAATATTTAAAAATCCAAAAAATGTCGGCACAATAAAAGGCGCTAACGGTGTTGGAAAAGTTGGAAATGCCGCTTGCGGAGACATTATGAAAATATATCTTAAAATCAATGATGATGGCATTATTGAAGATGCAAAATTCAAGACATTTGGATGCGCAGCAGCAATCACAACAACATCAGTTGCAACAGAAATGATTAAAGGAAAGACAATCGAAGAAGCATTGCAACTAAAAAATAGTCAAATTATTGAATATTTAGGTGGACTTCCAGCACAAAAAATTCATTGCTCAATTTTAGCGGAAGAAGCAATCAGAGCAGCAGTTGATGATTACTACAAACGCAAAGAAAAAGCAGAAAAAGCGAATAAAGAATAATAAAAATCACTCAATCGAGTGATTTTTTTAAATGACAAAATGAATGTTTTTGACAAAGAGAGCGATTTTTCGCTCTTTTTTTGCATTTTTGGCAGTTATTTTAATGTTAAAGTTTTTTTGATTAAGGAGGAAACATGCAAATAAGAAACAGAATTTACAACAACACTTTGTATGTGATTTTGAGCGGCGACTTAGACGAGCATTCAGCACGTGATGCGCGTATGTCGTTGGACGAAATTTTTGAAGGCGAAGGGTTTAATCAGATAATCATTGATTTATCTGAACTTGATTTTATGGACAGCACAGGAATTGGCGTTTTGATTGGCAGATACAAGAGAATGAAGGATAAAAATATGCCAATTTATATCTGCAATCCATCTGCGCACGCAGAAAAGATTTTTAAAATGACAGGGCTATATGACATTATGCCAAAAATTAGTTAGTGGAGAATATTTATGAAAATTATCAATGAAATGACGATTACTTTTAAAGCGATATCTATCAACGAGGCTTTTGCGCGAAGTTTGGTGGCTGCATTTTGCGTGCAAGTTAACCCAACTTTAGACGAGATTACAGATATTAAAACTGCCGTTTCTGAGGCGGTTACAAACTCAGTTGTCCACGCATATCCAAAGGGTAACGGCGATGTTACTATCAATGTTAAGTTGTATGAAAACAGCGCATTAATAACGATTTCAGACACTGGCGTTGGAATAACAAATATGGAAAAGGCGCGCGAACCATTCTTTACAACCAAGCCTGATGAAGAGCGAAGCGGAATGGGCTTTACGGTTATGGAAACCTTTATGGACGAAGTTGAGTTATCTAAAAATGGCAGCCACGGAGTGAAAATACAAATGTTGAAAAAATTTGGAGAAGTTAAACGCAAAATCGTGGGTGAATAATGCCAAATTATGAAAACACGCTATTGCTTATTGAGCGGGCGAAAAATGGCGACCAAGAGGCGTTACAAACTTTAACAATAGAGAACAGTCCACTAATAAAAAGCATAATAAAAAGATATATTGGAAAGGGCATTGAATACGATGACCTTTTTCAACTTGGTTCTATGGGATTTATAAAAGCGGTTAAAAACTTTGACACCAGTTTTAATGTTAAATTTTCCACTTATGTTGTGCCAATGATAATTGGAGAAATCAAGCGTTTTATGCGTGATGATGGCACAATAAAAGTTTCGCGTTCAATCAAAAGCACAAATGTTCAAATAAACAGATATATTGAAAGTTATATGAAAGAAAAAGGCGACAAGCCAAGCATTGAGCAAATTGCGAAACATTTTGAAATGGATTCGCAAGAGATTGTGTTTATTATGGACAGTGCGCGAATGCCTATATCTTTATACACTCCGTTTGAAGATGGAGAGAACAAAAGTTTGCTTTTGATTGATAGATATGCGCAGGACAATTCAGGCGAAGAGATGTTTGAAAATATTGCGCTTAAAGATGCTTTAAAAAACCTTGAAGAGCGCGACAAAATGATAATTTTGATGCGATATTTTAGGGACAAAACTCAAAGTGAAATTGCAAAGGAGTTGAATATATCCCAAGTGCAAGTTTCAAGGCTTGAAATGAAAATTTTAAATAAAATGCGTGAAAAATTAAGTTAAAAAAATCGGAAAACTCCGATTTTTTAACTTGCAAATTCTGCAATTCTGTATCCTTTTTTCGCTCTTTCAACTTCAATGAGTTCGGCTAGCATTGCTCTAACTTTGTATGGTTCTTTAACCCTAATTAAATAAACTTTTTCTGTGTTATTCAAGTTACAGTGCAAAACAACTGTGCCTGTTCCCCAGATTTTATTGCTTAAAGTTTGCTCGACTGAAATATCATAAATTCTGTAGAGATTGACTTCATCGCTATATGTTGAGAACAATCCAATAGTTGTGAATAATTTCATCCAACTGCCTTCTTTTTCAACTAAAGTGTATCTTGTGAAAGACCAAGGAAGTCCGCACCAACGCTTTCTATCTTTCCATAAAATTTTTGTTCCTTCTCCAAATTGACTTTTTCCCATAATTGCCCTTTTAATTCAAATATTTTTCATTTACTATTATACATAAAAATTTCCGTTTGTAAAGTAAACTTTTGATAAAATATTGACAAATTATGCGTTTTGCTCTATGCTTAAAAATAAGAGGTTGTTTATGAGAAGATGGATTTTATGGATAACAATAATACTTGTTTTAGCGGCCGGCGGTTTTTGCATTTATTGGTTCATTTTTAGAGATACATCTGATGGCGGAGATTTGACGAATAAGGAAGTGCTATTTGCCATTCAAAGTGTGTTAGAAGACCAACAAATTGATTTAGATAATATTGTTAAAGACCATCAAAATGTTTCATTTACTTATGAAGCAAAAACTGAAGCGGTTGTTAGCGCAGATAGTAAAGTGTTAACAGTTGGCGAAAAATTTGAAAATATTTTAACAACAACGGAAAGCATAGCAAGTTTAAATGCTGAACAATTTAAAAACAACTTTGCTAAGCCATTAATCTATGCTTATTCAGCGTTGTATGAAAATGTGTTTAATAACGCAAAATTTAAACAAAATGTTTGGTATTCTCAAACAATTATACAAAAAATTGATGAGGAAAACTCAGTAGATAGAACATACAAACTCAAAGTGCTTTCATTAAATAATAACAAAATTTGTATTTGGTTTTATGACGAAGCAAATTTAACATTCAATGAAATGACCTTGCAATTTAATTATAGAAATGAAACGAATGTTTATTCTTTAGAAAATAAAATTACTAAGACAAATAAAGACGTTATAGCAGGGGAAACTGAAGCAAGCGATAGCTATAGTTATCAATATGCATATTTTAACAGAGATGCTGAAAATATTTTAAATTTTGAAAGTATAGATTTTACATCTGAAGAAAGAGTAACAAACATTCAAAAAAATTATTCTTATTTGGATTTTAACATAAACTCAATTTATCTTTATGGTGAGCAAATAAAGGCTTATCTTAACCCAGAATCAATAGCAGATTTAGATGGGATAAAGGCAGAAATGCAAAGATATTTGCTTGATAATTTAGATGTTAATTTCTATGAAGGGGATAAATATCTTAATGCAAAGACAACAAGCATAGACACTTTTACAAATGCTTATAAATATTACAATTAATTATATAAAACCGTTGACAAACGGTTTTTTTTATGCTAGAATTGCATCAGCAATTTGATAAATGCAAGTTGAACTGCGGGTTATGCCTGCGGGAAAGCGTGAAGGCTTTTGGAGTTAAAAGGGCAAGTCGTTAGACTGAATATGTTCCTTAAACACCGCTAAAAAACTTCATTATGCTTGAATTATGCTTGCACTTAAATTGGTGCAAGTTTTTTATTGCCCAAATTGCAATCTAAATAAGGAGGAATACAATGCCTACAATTAACCAATTGGTCAAACAAGGAAGAAAAACATTCGAAAAGAAAAGTAAATCACCACTTCTTAACGAATGCCCACAAAAAAGAGGTGTATGCTTATCAGTGAAGACAACTTCACCAAAGAAGCCTAACTCTGCTCTTCGTAAAATTGCCCGTGTTAGATTGTCAAATGGTTCAGAAGCAACTGTTTACATTCCAGGTATTGGCCACAACCTTCAAGAGCACTCTGTTGTTCTCGTTCGTGGTGGTAGGGTAAAGGACCTTCCAGGTGTTAGATATCACATTATTCGTGGTACTCTTGATACTGCTGGTGTTGCAAAACGCAATCAATCAAGGTCTAAATATGGCGCTAAACGCCCAAAGAAATAAAAATTAATTTAAAAATCTAATAAGGAGGATAAAATTATGCCAAGAAGAAATAGTGCCGTTAAAAGAGATGTTCTTCCAGACCCACTTTACAATAACAAAGTTGTAACAAAACTTGTTAACCAAGTTATGTTAGATGGTAAAAAAGGTTTAGCACAAAGCATCGTTTATGGTGCATTCAATATTGTTCAAGAAAAATTAGGTTTGGACCCTATTGAAGCGTTTACTCAAGCACTTGAAAATGTAAAACCACTCTTAGAAACAAAAGGTAGAAGAGTTGGTGGTGCAACATATCAAGTTCCTATGGAAATCAGACCAGAACGCCGTCAAACACTTGCAATCAGATGGATGGTTATGTTTGCTAGAAAGAGAAATGGTGAAAGAACTATGGAAGAAAGGCTTGCAGGCGAAATCATTGATGCATACAACAACACAGGCGCTTCTGTAAAGCGTAAAGAAGAAATGCACAGAATGGCTGAAGCAAACAAAGCATTTGCTCACTATCGCTGGTAAAAATTTAAGTTTTTTATGGTTTTTAATTATTAATTTGGAAATAATCAAGAAGATTTATAACAA